>JBBSJZ010000133.1:0-12421 GCA_038256795.1 Pirellulales bacterium
ACGTGCCACGTTCGTGATTTGTATGGCAACAAATTGATCTACTGTGAAGCCGCGATGGACGCGCTCAACGGCGCCGACGCCGTCGCGATTAATACCGAGTGGAAAGTCTATCACAACCCCGATTTCGACGAGATGCGGACACGAATGAATGGACGAGTGGTATTCGATGGACGCAACCTTTACCAGCCGGAGCGAATGATCAATCACGGCTTCACCTACTACAGTATCGGTCGTCCCACCGGAATTCCTAAGTCGTCGGAAGCCATCGCGGCGAGTGGTCACCATTGAACCCGTGAGCGATGGGTTCTCGTCTTCGTCGATTTCTGTTGGGTGAATGTTTGATGCGCGTGATTGTTACAGGCTCGAGCGGGTTGATCGGTTCGGCCGCGGTTCGTCACTGGGATGCTGCGGGTGACGAGGTCATCGGTATCGACAATGACATGCGGGCGACTTTTTTTGGTCCCAGCGGCAGTACGCGCTGGAACCAAAGTCGCTTGGAGTCGGAAACCCAAAACTTTCGTACGGTGTCGATCGATATTCGCGATCGCGATGCGATCTTGGATTTGTTCAAGAATGAACCGCCGGATTTGATCATTCACTGTGCTGCCCAGCCATCGCATGACAAGGCGGCTGCGATTCCCTTCTTGGATTTCGAGGTCAACGCCGTCGGAACTTTGAACTTGCTTGAGGCGACTCGTCAGTTCTCGCCCGAGGCCGTGTTCTGTCACATGAGCACCAACAAGGTCTACGGCGATGCGCCCAATGAGCTTCCGCTGCTGGAGCTCGAGACGCGTTGGGAGTACGCACGAGACGAAGACTTCGAGGGCATTGATGAATCCTGTCGTATCGACCAAACCATGCACTCGCTGTTTGGTGCATCGAAAACAGCAGCCGACGTGTTGGCTCAGGAGTATGGCAAGTACTTTGGTCTCAATACCGGTATTTTTCGTGGCGGTTGCCTCACCGGCGCCAGCCACAGCGGTGTCGAGCTGCACGGGTTCCTCAGTTACCTCGTCCACGTCGCCGTCACGGGCAAGCCGTACACGATCTTTGGCTACAAGGGAAAACAGGTTCGCGATCAAATTGAGTGCAGCGACGTCGTGAAAGCATTCGAGGCCTTCGCCAACCAGCCACGACCGGGCGAGGTTTACAACATTGGCGGGGGTCGCGAGAACGCCGCCAGCGTCTTGGAGTGCATTCAAATGATCGAAGAGCTCAGTGGGTTGCGAGTTCATTGGACGCTGGGTGAGGACAATCGCAAGGGCGACCACATTTGCTACATCAGCAACCTCGCCAAACTGCGTCGTGATTATCCCGACTGGGATATCCGGGTTTCGCTCCGCGAGATCCTTTCCCAGATGCTTGCAGCCGAGCAACAAAAGTTCGCGTGACATTGATTTTGCTTCATCGACAATCCGTAAATTCGATAGTTCAAGCAGGTTCACCAGCGGTCACTGAAGAGGAACGCATCGCGGCGAGGAAAGCCGTTTGCGATTCGGAGCTTTCAGGTCATCGGGCTGCGATTTCCAGGTTCGAGATGTGGCTCGATTTGCGTCCCGATCCTGATCTGCTTGTTCTTTGGGCTGATTTTACCCAGGCTCGGCTCAAGGTACGGCGGCTCGCTGCACTTAACGCACATCACGAACGAATGAGTCGCCTCGCTATCGATGTCGCGTTAGCTTCGGGGGGATTTCTTGGCTTCGGCGCGATCTGCCTCGGCGAACAAACCGTCCTCGACAATATCCACGCTGTTTTATCCTGCGATATTCGCTCGTATGACTGATTGTAGGCATCCCTCGCGCCGGGGCGCCGGCAGAGAATCCTTGGCCCGGTAGGGTGGAGATGCAAACGACGCGACGCGGGCACCCCTTTTTACTTGGTGAGTTACGGAAGGACTGCGGTCCTTGTTTGACGGTTATCCGGATCAATCACGTTCGGTACACCGTCGGCTCGGGGACAATTTCTAAAAATTGAATTTGTTCGCCGCCTATCAGGGGGCATCAATCTAGGGTTGCGAGACATTTAACTTCCTGGTCTCACTCGATACCCGCGTTCATGATTCGATCCGAATACCTACCGATCAGCGTTTCGACGCTCGTGCCGGCAACAACGGTTGGAATGAATCTCTATCAACTCGGTAGTGGCAGTGACGTTCCGATACTGTATCGGGGTGGTGATTATCCGATCGAAGCTGCGGACCTTGATCGCTTAAGAGATCGCGGCATCAAACGCTTATTTATTTCGGCCGACAAGCGAGAGGCTTACCAAGCGTACCTGCGAAAAATCTCCGCATGCGACGAGTCGCTCGGCGAGGTTTCGATGAAGGCGCGGGTCGGAGCGCTCAATGAAGTCGTTCGCGAAATGCTCCGCAATTCGTTCACGCAGAACGACGTCGCTCAAACCGTTCAAGTGGCCGGTGAGCTCGCCGAGTTGGCTTGCAAGCTTGTCAGCCACGATGATTTCGAGTCGAGCGACCTTTTTGACGTGATGCATCATGACTACACCACGTTCACGCATTCGGCGAACGTCGCGCTCTACACCACCATGCTCGCCAAGGGGTTGGGATTCTCCGCGGCCGACATCGCTCAAATCACCACCGGCGGGCTGCTTCACGATCTCGGGAAACTTGAGATTTCGGAGGCCATTCTTTGCAAGCCGGGCCGATTGGACGAACAAGAATTTCGTTTGATTCAAACGCACCCGACCATCGGGTTTCGACGTTTGATGCACCGAACCGATCTGTCGTTCGGCCAGTTGATGATGGTGTACCAGCATCACGAACGGCTCGACGGCAGTGGTTACCCAGTGGGCATTGCCTCGGATGAGATCCACCCGTGGGCGAAGTTATGCGCGGTGGTTGATGTTTTCGAGGCGGTGACAAGTAACCGCCCTTATCGCAAGCCGATGCCACATTGTGAAGCAATCGAATTACTCCGGCGTGATGCCGGAAATGCATTTGACTCGGAGATGGTCCAGTGTTGGGCATCGATTATACAGACCAATTTAACGAACTAGTCGAATCGGTCCCGTGGACGATCCAACTACCGGAAACTTGGGGGAACTTTTTCTCCGAGCGTGGTGAATGCCAGACCTACTCGGGTGATGGTCGCAAGCATCGCCGCATGAAGGCGAGATCGTATGGCATGCTGTGGATCCAAGAGCCGTGCCAGGCGATTCCTCGACCCGTAACAGCGCACGGGGTGTACACGAAAGACTTTTCACAGCGTGGTTGTGGGCTCATCTCACCCATCGAAATCTATCCAGACGAAGTCCTCCGTGTGGTACTGCCGACGTTCTGGTTGACGATTCGAGTGACTCGCTGCTGTCGGGTTCAAGCACATTGCTTTGAGGTCGGTGCTGTGCTCATCCGACAATCTGCACCGAGCGATGACGCTTACGACTTGCAAAATCAGCGAGTCGCAATCGGCGACCGGTTTTAGAACCCCATCTGCTGCAGCATGTCTGCGATCCGGCCCAGCGTCAGCGTGAGCTGGGGATGCGAAGCCTCGAAATGCGAGGCCGATTCACTCACCCGTTCTCACAAAGCCGACGACTGTTCGCTTTGGCGTGCCAGCGCCACTTCGATTTCTCGCACCGTCTCGCGCAGCTTCTCGACCTCGATCGGATCGAGGTCGTCGCCTGATTCGAGCTCCTCGTGAATCGTTTGCAGAGCTTCAATCAAATCGGCTTGAGTCATTGTAGGACGCTTGGGTGAGATAGTGATGGACAGGTAATAAACTCTAAACGTTCTTCCACGCACGGCTGGCGGCGCTGTCGAGTACCGCGTCACAAACCTTTTGCGTTTCCTGGGCATCGCGGAAACTTGGGTGACATGGCTCGCCGGTCTCGAGGCTCTTGAGGAAGTCAGCGACTTGGTGGATGAACGTGTGCTCGTAGCCGATTTGCAATCCGGGGACCCACCAGTTGCCCATGTAGGGTTGATCACCGTCAGTGACGTGGACGCTGCGCCAACCGCGGATGATCGAATCGTCCGCATGGCTAAAGTATTGCAGTCGGTGCAAGTCATGCAGGTCCCAGCGGATCGATGCGTGTTCGCCGTTGATCTCCAGTGTGTACAGCGCCTTGTGACCGCGAGCGTAACGCGTCGACTCGAACAGCCCGAGCGAGCCATTGTTGAAGTGACAAAAAAAGCTGCAGGCGTCGTCGATCTTGACGGCTTCCTTCTTGCCCGTGCCGGAGTGCATGCGTTCCTTGACGAATGTCTCGGTCATTGCGGAGACATCCTTGATGCCGCCGTTGAGCCACAGTGCGGTATCGATGCAGTGGGCGAGCAAGTCACCGGTGACACCACTACCAGCAGCCTCAGCATCCAGTCGCCACGTCCCGTTTCCGCCTTGAGGCACATCGGCGTTGATGGTCCAGTCTTGCAGAAAATTCGCCCGGTAGTGGAAAATCTTTCCGAGTCGGCCTTCGTCGATCAATTGTTTGGCCAGCGATACTGCCGGTACGCGTCGGTAGTTGTACCAGACCATGTTCTGCACACCGGCCTTCTCGACCGCCTGGCACATCTCTTCGCCTTCGACTTGGTTCATCGCCAACGGCTTTTCGCACAAGATCATCTTGCCCGCGGCAGCGGCAGCGAGCGAGATTTCTTTGTGCAGATTATTGGGCGTGCAAACATCGATCACATCAATGTCGTCGCGTTTGAGCAGTTCACGCCAATCGGTCTCGACGGACTCGTAGCCCCACTGGTTGGCGAACGCTTGCGCCTTGTCCTGGTTACGAGCACAAACGGCTTTCAACACCGGCTTGTACTCGCTGGGGAAAAAGTGGTTCGATTGCGAGTAAGCGTTGCTGTGCGTTCGGCCCATGAAGCCGCAGCCGACCATACCGATATTGAGTGGTTTCATCACGAGTGTTTTATAAAGGTGTCGAAGTGGAAGGGGGAATTGTCGTAGCTGGACCCGCCAGGATTCAGTGTGGATTGACGTCCTGGCGGTTCCGGCGACTAAGAAGCGTTTGTAATCGTCACGGTGCTGAGAGGCATGCCAGAAGCGGAACTAAGCGTCGTGGACATAGCACGGATCAGCCACGTGGTTCGGCTTCATGCCAGCCGTGGGCGTCTTGGACGCTGAGCATGGCCTTGAGAATATCGTTCCAGGTTTGTGGTTGGTGCATGACGTCGTTGGGGAACATGCAACCGTCCCAGCAAATATGACGACAATTCTTGAGCACATCGCCGTGCTCATCGCGGAGCCAGAATCCGGCATCCCTAGCGATGTCGAGTTTGCCGTTGGGATCGAAGGGCAAGCAGTGGCGTCCCGTCTTGTCGTGGCTGCCCGTCCCGTGGACCGTGGCGTCGTTTTGGGCGACGTGGAAGTCGATCGTCCAAGGCCGCAGTGCATGCGTCAACTGTTTCAGTGCCGCTTCCTTCTTGGCCGTGTCCTTCCAATCGAAACCTTCAGGCAAGATCGCGTCGGCCGGAGCGTTGTAGCCGAGTAGGTACAACAGCGTGTGGGCCATGTCGGCTTGGAAACCGAGTCGTTCGGGGTGGCCGACTTTTTCGAGCAAGTCGACCATCGTTCGCCACGAGTGCATCCCACCCCAACAAATTTCGCCCTCAGCCGCCAATCGCTCGTCGTACTCTTCCGCGATATCGCAAGCGGCTTTGAACGTGTCCGCGATCTTGGATTGGTTACCCGCGGGATCTTCGAACCACTGGGCCGTCGACGTCGCGCTATCCAATCGCACGACACCATACGGTCGCACGCCGAGCTCACGAAGCTTCTAGGCGATCTCGCAACCCTTGCGAACTTGCTTCAGAAACGCTTCGACATCTTCGACGCTACCCGCCGCCGCACCACCGCCGGTCGGTGGCCAAACCGGCGCCACGACGCTGCCGATGACGAGTCCGCGGCTGCGCACTTTGTCGGCGAGCTGTTCGAGTTCCTTATCGCTGGCATCGATCGACACATGCGGATCGAACAGGAACACGTCGACGCCATCGAACTTGCGTCCATCGACTTCGGCGGCAGCGGTCAAGTCGAGCATCGTGTCGATATCGATGCACGGCTCGTTATCGTCGCCGCCCTTGCCGACAACCCCCGGCCAAGCGGCGTTGTGGAGCTTCGGGAAGTTGTTCGGATGACTGGTCATGAGTGGTTCTCGGAAAGAAGGAGGGGGGATTCGTGATTCGCTGGAGCCCAGACACCAACGGCGTGTGACGGCTCTAGCTGCCTGCCTTGGGCAGGTTCTTGTGGGTGTTCGGACCGAAGTAACGAAGTCCCACGAGCGGCTCGCTGCCGAGGTTTTCAATCTCCACTCCGGCGGTTGCGGCGGTGTGTGAGATGAACACTTCGTCAGTCGTGTTTTCGCCGAATCGGATCATCGCGGGCGTTTGCAAATCGAGTGACCCGATTCGCCCACGTCCCTGGACCGTGATCCAACTGCTCGCGCCCGGATCTTGCAACTTGCACTTCGCTCCCGGAGCGATCGTCAGTTCCTTGGCACTGAACAATTGCTCGCCGTCGACGGTGCCATAAACGATCCACTTGTCTTCGTAGCCGTCACCACTGCGGTCGCTATCGACAATCGGTTCGAGGTAATTACTTTCCTTGAAGTGGGTGTCGACGTTCTTGTCCCAATCGAGTTGGCCGACGATGAAGTCGAGGTCTTGGTGCTTGTCCTCGGGCATGTCTTTCACGAGCAGCGCCCACGGTACGTAGCGTCCCTCGACGATCGATTGGTACATGCCGAACACGTCACTGCCCCATTGCGGCTCGTAGGTGCAGAGCGAACCGGGCGCGTGCAGCACGCCGGGTGGAATCAACCAGCCGGTGCCACGCTTGAGTCGGTACGCGCGACTGAGATCGAGCATCCCGTTGTCGCCCGCGTTCCAATTCTCCAAGCAACGACGCACATCGGCTTTCTCGGTGCCTGGCTCGAGGCCCATGAAGGTGTAGGCAAAGTTGTTGTCGACGTTGTTGAGTTGCGGCGGGAAATAATAGCTCTCGGGTTTGCCTTCCTGGCCGACCAGCTTGGCGTCTTCGAACGACTGGTGCATGTGGTGCGGAATCGGACCCATGTTGTCGAAGAACTTCGAGTACACCGGCCA
The DNA here is from genome assembly GCA_038256795.1 of Pirellulales bacterium. Classification (GTDB taxonomy): domain Bacteria; phylum Planctomycetota; class Planctomycetia; order Pirellulales; family Pirellulaceae; genus JBBSJZ01. The sequence continues at coordinate 7,076 of JBBSJZ010000133.1, forward strand.
GCGGTCATACTTGTCGAAGATCGCGGCGCCGACCAGGTCCTTGCCCCGCTCTGCCACAGCGTCCTTGAGCAGAAACTTTTTGCCCTCGAACAAACAGAAGCTGAGACCCTCGTGCCAGACGCGGCCATCGTTGGCGGCTTCGGTCGTGCTGCCGAACCATCGTTCGTCGATGCCTCCCCGATCCGCCCCGAATCGGTAATAGTCACTGGGGTGCAGCTTGATGCGGCGTCCGGGATGCAGGAACGATCGAGGCACCCAGGTGGGTGTCAACCGCAGCAAGCCGCCGCCGGCATCCAGGGCGGAATCCAGCAAACCGGTGACGCTGTCACCTTGCACAAGACCGGCGTCTAACTTGATGCTACTCATATCGATCGCAAATACGGGTGGGAGGTCGGTGGCGAGACCCAGTTAACGGACTACCAAGTCCACTGAGTCTCGCATTGGGGAACCCGATGTTTTATTTGCTAGACGCACGGGTTACAAGAACGCCCTCAGCAGTTCGCAGCGTTGATCCGCCACATCGTTCTGGCCCTTCACTCCAACCCTTTCCCGAATTAGCCGTTTTATGAGCACACAAACCCGCGACTCTCGATCCATCCGAAATCGCGAGCGGTCTATCCAGTGGAAAGAAAAGTCACCTTTGACGACGTCCATCGATACTCGCCAAGGGACGATCCACGTTCGGCACGGGCGTTTCGTCGGCGGATTGTCCGATGGCGTGGAAGTGCTCGAAGTCAATACGGGCGCCGTGCGGGCAATGATCTTGCCCACTCGCGGCATGTCCCTCTGGTATCTCGAAGCGAATCGCACTCGAATCGGCTGGGAATCGCCTATCCAAGGCCCGGTTCACCCCAGCTTGGTACCGCTTTGGGACCCGAGCGGACTCGGTTGGCTCGAGGGATTCGACGAACTCTTTGTCCGCTGTGGACTTGAGAGCAACGGCGCTCCGGAGCACGACGAATCCGGCAAGCTGCGGTATCCGCTGCACGGCCGCATTGGCAATATCCCCGCAGACTCGTTGTGGTTGGAATTCGATGAGGCGTCGGGGCGATTGGAAATCATCGGCGAAATGTTTGAATCGCGATTGTTCTTCAAACGACTCAAACTTCGCAGCCGACTTCGCTTCACCGCAGGTCGAGCAGACGTCGAAATTTTGGACGACGTGACCAATCTTGCGAGCACCCCCACAACCGTGCAGATGCTGTACCACATCAATGTCGGCGAACCGCTGTTGAGCGCCGGCGCCGAAGTCCAAGCGTCCGTGGCGGAACTCGCACCCAAGGACGGATTGTCCGCGAGTGAAATCGAGAACTGGCACAAAGTCGGTGAACCACAATCCGGATACACCGAACGGGTCTACTTTGGCCGCATGCACGATGGCGAAGTGGGCGAAGCCGCAACGATGATTCAAAGCGCGAAACGAGATATCGGTCTCGGAGTCACCTATCGCACTGCGACCCTGCCGTATTTTGTTTTCTGGAAGAACACGGCCGCCAAGGAAGCTGGGTACGTCGTCGGTCTCGAGCCCGCCACGAACTTGCCCAACACCAAGTCATTCGAGCAAGAACAGGGACGCGTGATCACGATCCAACCCGGTGATACCGTTCCGTTTCGCGTGGCCCTGCATCCCCTCGGTGATGTCGACGCAGTCGATCAGTTCGCGGATCGAATCGCGAACCTCTGCACCGACGACACTTCCACGACTCTCAAAAACCCCAAGGCGGGCTGGACCCCAGGCGTCACTTAGGCACCCCGCGTCCAAAAAATCGCACCCGTCAAAGCAAGCTGACGTTTGAGAGACGAATCGAACTTGACTCGGCGGAAGTCCTCCAAGCTCGAGCAAACCACCTCCGCTCTGCGTTTAAGACGACGCAAGTGGAGACATCAGGTACTACTTTGCGACGGGATTCGCAAAATTGGGTGGCAAATTGAATAGCGTCTGCGGCGGGTTCGCAGCAGGCGGCGTTACTGCTGCGGGCGGCGTCACTGCTGCGGGCGGCGGTGCGACGGGCGTTCCGGTCGTCTTGAAGGAAACCGTGTTGCCTGGGAACGATGCCGATGGCGATACGGCCGGTGGCACCGGTGGCTGTGCGGTTGGCTGTACCGCGACGATTTGTTTTGCCGCCGCCGTGATTTGCGGCGCCGCCTGTGCGATTTGAGCGATGGCCGAAACCGTGCCGTCGATCTGGGTCAGCATTTCTCGCGAACGTTCAACGGCACGTTTGACCGCCGGGTCACCCGACGCATCCGCTTCACTGGCCACGACCTGGGTCAGGTGCGTTTTGGCCAAGTCCATTTGACCTTTCTTGTAGTGCAAGTAGGCCATGTTGAAGTGTGCGACGGGTGTTTTGTTGTTTTGCGCCAGCACCTCATAAGCACCGCTGTTGTTACCCGCCTCGAAGCGAACGCTCGCCAAATTGTTGGCGTAGCGTGACGTCCCAGGTGCGAGCACGAGTGATCGTTGCAGCGCCTGTTCGGCTTCGGAGTGTCGCCCCAGCTTGCTGAGCGTCAACCCAAGGTCATTGAATAGACCCGCGTCGGTCGGGGTTTGTTGGATCGCTTTTTGGAAGAACTCGGCCGCTTGGGCGTGATTGTTTTGGCGGAAGTGCAATCGCGCGATGCTGGTGAGCGCCGGGCCGTTGTTGGGTTCACTCGCCAGTGCCTTGGAGTAACTCTCCATCGCCTTTTCAAAGTTCCCGGTCGACTCCCACAGTTGGCCATTGGCGACGAACACTTCGGGGCCGATCGACGCAGGCTTATTATCCAGGCTGAGCGGATCGGTTTTTGAGATGACCTCGGCGCCGGTACCCTTGTCATCCCCCTTCTTGAAGAAGCCCGTGAACGTCGCTTTCGTTTTGGACGCCGCACTCTTGGTGGTCGAGCCGATGGTGGCGAATTGATTCTTCGCACCCTCGGCCGTAGACGCGAGCGATTCGCCCATCTTGGTCGTCATTGAAGGTTCCGCAGATTTGGCAGCGGACTTGGCGAACGGGTTCATCGCGGCGAGCGACATGCCACTGGACGCGCATCCCGTCGACAGCATGAGCGCAGAACCGGCGATTATTCCCGCGAGCAGGCGACGACGTTGATTGGTTGGCTGGATCACGGCTGGGTCCCCGACTCGTATGGCTGCGTGAAACTGGCGGCGGCGCCAGACTCGTTGATTTCGGACAATGAGTGTTGTTCCGATTATCGGAATCGACCGGATGGCGACGTCGGCTCCAGTCGCATTTGGAATTCCGCGTCAGGAAACAAAAAAAGTTGGCCCCCGGTGAGAGGGCCAACTTACTTGCGTGGAGAATCCTTGAATGAGCAAAGTCGCTGCGCGGTGATCGAGAACAGACTCGCGCTACTTGGCGACACCCTCTTTGCCCGACGAGCTCGTGCTTGGCAATTTTGGCGCTGGCAATTCTTGCAGCCAGGTGCGATTGATCTGGGTCGCCCAAGCCCCGGAAGCCGTTGCGGGTTCGACGTCGGTCACCCACACGTTGGGCTGGTTGGGCACGTTCAAGCTGGCGAGACTTTGGCGAACGGACGCCATTCTCGCCTCCGTTTCCTGCTGCGTCGATCCGCGCATCACGAACACGTCGCGGCGGTTGGTCGGAGCTTGGCTGGCGATCCATTCGACTCGCTTGTTGCCCGACGCGAGCAGGACTCCGTCGCCGCTGCGGAACAATTCATGGCCGATCGTATTGTGCAATCGCCAGCCGTTGTTCTTCATAATCTCAAAAGGCGCGACGACTTGCATTGCGTCGGCCTCATTGAAGGGATCGGGCCACGCATTGTTACGAGCCTTGCCCACATGGACGCCGTGCCAAAACGAGTTCCAGTCGGCCGAGGCGGTCGACGTGAATAACCCTAACGCAACCACCGTGAGTACGGTGCGTGTGTTTCTTGCCGTTCGTTTCATACTGGCAGGTCCTTCCGCCAAGCGGTGGTCAATCGATGTTTCTGTCTTGCCCACAAATACTCGGGCGTCCACAAGGGAGTGATCGGCGAATCCACGGGCGAACTTGCCTCGGCACGACTCGGACCTGCGGAAAACACCCAGCCCTAAAAAGCCCTAGGACTGGACCAGACCGAAACACGGCTTCGGTCAGTCGCTGGCGGATAAGTCTTCGGCGCTGACTTCGGCGAGTTGATCACCGAGCTGGACACGATCACCGATCGCCAACTGCTTCCGACGACGCGTCTCGACCGCACCGTTGACCGAGACCTCACCGCCTTGAATTCGGATTTTGGCCTCACCGCCGGTCCCCACGAGGCCGCGACGTTTGAGCAAATCGGCGAGCCGAATGACACTGGTGTGTTCGTCAGCCGATGCGGGATCAGTCATCATGGGAACCGATGTCGAGGGAAGTTTGATCATTGAATTTTGAACGTCGCGAGCACGGGATAGTGATCACTCAAATCACGCTGGTCCGGCGGCATTTGCCAATACTCGTCCCAATGCTCCTGGGGTCGGTCGACATCCGCTCGAATCGCTAAGTCACGGCGGACCGCGACGCTCGACAATACCAGGTCACGGCGATTTGGGGCATCCTCAAGCAACGAGCGAGTGACCAAGATTCGGTCGAACGAGCGGTCGCTCAAAAGGTGCGTCTGCGTGCTCGCCGGATCTTGATAATTTTGCAGATCGACGAGTTGATACCGCGGATCGGACTGCTCAAGTCCTCGCGCGACCTCCATATCGGAGAGTTTGGACTCGCTGGTGTTGGCGTCGGTTGCCGTTTCCGCGAGGGACGATCGAGTTTGCTTGTCGGAGAACCGAGTCTCCGTATTGAAGTCGCCGAGCACGATGACGTTATCGCCGCGACGGATCGTTTCCTCCAGCCAGTGATAGACCAATCTGGCCTGACGTAAGCGAATCGATTCGGCTTCCGCTTTGGCTCGCAAATGTAAATTCATCACCCACACCCGCTCCGGTTTCGAATCCGCCGCCGAATCGCTCGCGGGCGAGCCCGTCGGTATCTCAAACAGCCCTAGGACGTGCTTAGAAACGTCATAAAAGTCATCGCTCGCGCGCTGGACCGGGGACCTTGAAAACACGGTGGTGGTGATAAGTTCCGCAGGTTGGCGGTAGATGAAACCGACGTCCTGCTCCGTGAACACATCGTGGGACTCGTTGCATACTTCCTGGTAAATCAACGAGTGCTCGCGCTCGATCGAGCGCGTGAGAAACCACAGCACGCGGCGGCTTTCGACTTCTTGCAATGCGCAAATCGTCGGTTGAACCTTCACGATGCTGGCTGCGACCGCGTCACGTCGCCAATTCCATTCATCCCGACTGGGGGCCGATTTTTCTTTCGCTAACTTGCTGTGATTGTCCGCCGAGTGATCATCGTA
>JBBSJZ010000134.1:0-12408 GCA_038256795.1 Pirellulales bacterium
AACAGCTGCCCGCCAAAATCACAATCGGCATCGCATGGGTTTTATTGTCGGTTGATTCTGGCCATTCGCCAGACTTCGCAATGCCCGCCGTGTCGGCCCAGAACCTGGCGATGGCTGAGCCGCCGCTGAGCAGAATATGGTCTTTTGCAATTTCGGCGATCGATCGCAGGTCATCGTCGTTGACCGCGTCGGCAATGCGATGGGATAGCACCGATTTTGTACCGGGCATCCAGCGAGTCACACGTCGCGACGACTGTGCCTGCAACACGCGAACGAGGTTGCTATCGGTCATCGGATTGAGCGGATGGTTTCTCATTCCGCTCTCATGGAGGGGGACGCCATCGACGAACAAATGACCGCAGTGAACCGTGCGACCGTTCTCGGGAAAAGCGGGGCAGAACAACAGTTCATCAACATCAAGCGCCTCCGCCAACGCATCCGCAACCGGGCCGATGTTGCCTGTGGGTGTCGAGTCGAACGTGGAGCAATATTTGAAGAAGAAGCGGTCCGCGTGACACGAAAGGAGAAATCGCAATGCTTCAACGGATTGGTGCATCGCGTCAACCGCAGCGATCGAACGTGACTTCAAGGCAACCACGATTGCATCGGCGTCGCGTAGATCCTCAAGCTCGCTCGCATCGGGTATGCCAAAGCACTGAATCACCCGCCGTCCGGCGCGGACAAGCATCGAGCATAAATCCGTCGCCCCGGTGTAATCGTCAGCGATGCACCCCATGCGGTGATCGGTCATGTGCCCACTCCATCGTCGATCATCGCAATCGCGCGTACCGGACAGCCGTCACCACCAACGATATTCAAGGGCAACGCAATGAAGTCGCACTCCGAATGTTGGATCTGATCCAAATTCGCGAGACCTTCTACAATCACGACGCCACCGCGAAACAGCGTTTGGTGGACGTCGGTTAATTCGATACGATTATTGACATCGGCCACTGACGGCGGCTCCACACCTATCAGTGCGACTTGTTTTTCAACCAGCCAGCGGGCCAATTCGATCGAAATGCGCGGTAGTTCATCACGATACGCCGGAGTCCCATAGCGTCGATGCCAATCGGTACGAATTAGCAATCGGTCGCCTGGGAAAACCGTCCCGATCGCGCCGACAACATCCTCGACGGTGATCAAGTGTCGCGGCGCGGTATCGGGCAAGTTCACGAGGCGAGCCGGTCCACAGCAAACCGTCAAGTCTTGGGCATCCAGCGTCGCACCGTCACGCAGAAAGTGAACTGGCGCGTCCATGTGAGTTCCCGCATGCGAGTACAGGCTCAACGTCGTTGCGTTCCAACCGTTGACGTCGATGGTTTTGCAGGGCGTGACTACAGCACCGGGCAAACCAGCGTTGACGGGAAGACTCAAGTCGATCACGCGACGTCGCGGCGGTTCGGTCACCGGATCAGTGCCGCAACGAATCGGGCGATTCCGTTGAGCCGATTCGTATACCGCTTCGACGAATCGCAACGTTTTTCGATACTCCGGGGCCGATGTCTCGCAAGTCGCACGACCGTCGAGAACGTCGATAAAATGTTGCTGGCACGCGAGCACACAATCACCCGCGAAGCCTAACTGGGACGGCGTGTACGCGTGTTGATAACCCGGTTTTCCGAGAGGCTTGATGGTGATGGTGCCATCGAAGTCCAACGAGATGCTGCCCTGTTCGGCTTCGATCCACATCTGGCCAAACGTGTAGCGAGGATTCTCGCCGTTTGATTCGTTGTAGCGGTTCGCGTCCCAAACGGCGGTCGCTCCACTCTCCAACGTCAATGTCATGATTCCAGCGTCTTCGCCAACGATTGCGTCGTTGAATCGCTTCAACTTCGCAAAACACTCAATGATTTCGCCTCCCAGAAATCGAAACGTGTCGACGAAATGCACGCCCGTTTCGTGGATCAATAATCGTGGCATCGACCGAAAGTAGGGCTGACGGTTCAAGTACGCATCTGGGCCCCAGCCATCGCCCAATCGAGTTCGCATGGTGAAGGAGTGCAGCTTGCGTCCAATCACATCCCCATCGAGCAATCGTTTGATCTCGCGATACCAAGGTTGGTAGCGAAAGTTCTCATGCACCATGAACAATTGCCTTGACGCATCCGCCATGTCAAGGATGTTCGAGGCCTCCGCAAAATCGTTGGCCAGCGGCTTTTGGCAAATGATCGGCAGATCACGCTGAAAAACTTGTTGCAGCAATTCCGACCGGCCACTCGGGCCAGTCGCGATGTCGATGAAGTCGATGTCGGTTCTCGATAACGCTTCGCTCACCTCCATGCACACATCGTCGATCGAGAACTTGTCCGCGGCCGCTCGAGCTCTCGCCTCGTCCACATCGCAAACGCACACGATGCTCGCGCTATCCAACCTCGACCAAGCGTCCAAATGAAAATCACTGAAGTAGCCCGCGCCGATCAGCAATCCACGACGCGGTTTCGTATTCAATAAAGTCATGAGGCCGTCTCCTGCAGATCCACCGTCGGATCGATCCGAAACCACATCCCGATTGCCACCAGGTTCAAGACCGCCGCGATGAAGAAGAACGGCAACGGCGAACCCGTCCACAGCAACAAGTACGGAAACGCGAGTGACGTGACGAATGCTCCGATGTTGCCCGCCATATTCATCGTTCCTGAGACGACACCCGCACGAGATTTCCCGATGTCGACACAGGTGCTCCAGGAAGGCGATAGCGTCATGTCCGCTCCAAAGATGCACAAGCTAAACCAAGCCGACGAGGATAGCGGCGTGGACGCGTACGCACTGCCAACAATTCCGATTGCTGCGAGGGCGAAACCCGTCGCCGCCGGCAAACGACGTGACCCGGTCCAGTTGCCTTGCGCGTACAAACGGTCGACCCACCAGCCGGCCGTCCAATTGCCAATCGCTCCGCAGATCATCGGCGCCGCCGTGAACAAACTGGCTTGCAAGCCCGTCAATCCGTAACGTGTCATCAATTGCGGAAAGAACCAGGTCAGCCCGAAGAAGAAGATGAAGTTCGATGCGAAGTACTGAACGCACAGCGCTCGAATGTTGCCGGATCGCGCCAGAGTTTGCGAAAACGATTGAGGCGTCGATCCGCGTTCAAGTCGCGACTCGGAGCTGGTCTGAGCCCCTTGTTGTCGATTGGCAACGATGAAGTCGCGTTCTTCATCGCCGAGCCATTTGGCGTCGACGGGATCATCGCGGAACAACAGGAACCAAAGGACCGCCCAGCCACATCCCACGGCCATCAAGATCACGAACGTCGGCCGCCAACCGACCTGGTCGATCAACAAAGCGACCAGCGGCAATGTCACCGCCGCACCGATTCGCGACCCCGAAAAGTTGATGCCTTGAACGAGCCCGCGTTCCTGCATCGGGATCCACGAGTACATCGCGCGAGCCATGCCCGGAAACGCTCCCGCCTCACCCGCACCGAACAAAAAACGGACGACCAACATACTGCCGAACGACCCGGCCGCAGCCGTCAAGCCCGTGAAAATTGACCACACCGCGACAATCGACGCGAGCACGCGACGCGGCCCGAACCGATCCGCCAATAAACCGCTGGGCGTTTGGAACAACGCGTATCCGAGCGAAAACGCGGCGAACACCCATCCCATCTGTTGGTCGCTCAGCGAAAGTTCGCTCGCCACATCGTTCTTCGCCGCCGAGATGCAGACACGATCGACGTAGAGCAACACCGACAATAGAAATGTCGCTCCCACTAACATGGATCTTGCCGGCAATCGCATCACTTAACTCACGAAATAGTCCGAAAAGGCACCGCAGTCGAGGCACTTTGGAATGCTTACGGGCTGGAGTGCTCCGCCGTCTCGGCAACTCCACCGAGCAGTTCGGTCACGTGCAAGTAAAGCAGATAGAAAACGGGAATCAATAGTAGCACCAGCACGGTGGCCAACATCAATCCGAATGCCAGACTCGCGGCCATGGGAATCAGCAACTGCGCTTGGAACGACTTTTCCATCAGCAATGGCAACAGTCCGGCGATCGTCGTCAGGCTCGTGAGCATGATCGGGCGAAAGCGACGCTCACCCGCCTCAAGTAGTGCGATGCGCGGTGGTACACCCGCTCGCACGCGTGCGTTGATGAAGTCAATGAGCACGATCGAATCGTTCACGACAACGCCGGCGAGCGCGACGAGCCCGAACATACTGAAGAGAGTCAAGGGCAAGCCCAATAGCGCATGACCCCAAACGGCACCGATCATGCCGAAGGGGATCACGGCGAGGATCAAAAGTGGTTGCATGTAGCTGCGGAACTGCAGCACGAGCAGCACGAACATGCACAGGATCGCGATCGTGAAACCGACAATCAAGCTGCCCACGGATTCGTTGCTCTGCTCGCGTTGGCCTTCCCATCGCAATTTCAGCGCCGGGAACTCGGCGATCAACTGGGGTACGAATTCACTTTGCAATCGACCGATGATCATGTCCGCGTTGGCCGTCGTCTCGTCGACGTCGGCCGAGATGGTGATGCTGCGCAGTTGATCGACGCGATTGATTTCGGAGAAGCCACGCTTGGCCTCGATCTCCGCCAGTTCGGTGATCGGTCGTTCGACGCCCGCGGCGGTGCGGACTCGCAATTCACGAAAATCAACGAGACTGCGTCGTTCCTCGGGAGGATAGCGAACCATGAGCTTCACTTCGTGACGACCTCGTTGCAGTCGCATCACTTCGGCGCCGAAGTAAGTGTTGCGCACGGTCTCACCGAGTTCCGTGGGCGTGACCCCCGTCGCCAATGCCTCGTCCTTGACCTTGAATTGGTATTCCCACTTGCCCGGCGTGTTGTCATCCGAAACGTCAAAGACGCCTGCGAAGCCATTCAGCCGCTTCTTCATCGCTTCGGTCGCGGCGAGCAATTGATCGATGTGCTCACTCGCCGCCAACAATTTAAACTCGATCGCTTTACCGCCTGGGCCGACCGCGACGCTGCCGTAGGTGATCTTCTCGACGCCTGGAAACTCACCCGCTTTCTCGCGCCACAGCGCCAACACTTTGTCACTGTGGATATCACGAACGGTGGTATCGAAAAGCTCGACAAAGATCTGGCCGACGTGCGAACCGTTGCCGCCACGCCCCGCCATCGGTCCGCCCATGTTCGTGATTCCGCCGACTTCGCGGTACGTCAATCGCACCGGGCCGGCGAGCGAGCTATTTTCGTGCGGATAAATTTCCGCAGCAGGTACACCCGTCGCGGCGACACGCGCTTCGCTGACTTCGCGACTGACTTCGCGAATCGCCTCTTCCATTTGCCGTGTCACTCGATCGGTCTCGCTCGCGGGTGTGCCGTCCGGGAAGGTGATGGTTGCCTGCAAGTTGTTGCTATCGGTCTTGGGGAACAAGATCGTCGTCACCACCCCGCCACGAACCATGCCGATCGTGATCAAAAACAGCGTCACCGCGCCGGCAATGGGGATAAGCGGGTGTTTGAGTGCAAAGCGGAGCGACGGCATGTAGACGCGGTTGCAGAACCAATCCATCCCATTCGTTGCATGATCACTCAGCCAAAACAGCACGATCCCCAGCGGACGGATCGGATACGTGAGCACCGAGATCAGGCGAAAAAAGCCGGCGTGCGAGTGAGCCAAGTGACACGGCAACACGAACGAACTTTCGAGCAGCGAGATCACCAACATCGCGATCACCGCGAACGGGATCACCGCCATGAACTTGCCCATCACACCGGAAACGAAAAACATCGGAGCGAAGGCGATCACCGTCGTGGCCACGGATGCGGCCACGCTCGGCAACACCTCGCTGGCACCTTCGGTCGCCGCGTCAATGAGAGACTTACCCATTTGACGATGCGCGTAAATGTTCTCGCCAATCACGATCGCATCGTCGACGACGATTCCGAGCGCAATCAGAAACGAAAAAAGGCTGAGCATATTCAACGTTTGTCCGCCCCAGGCGAGAGCCGCGCCGGCACCGAGAATCGCAATCGGAATGCCCAATGCCACCCAAAATGCGAGTCGCGGCTCCAAGAATAATGCGAGCACCAAGAACACGAGCAACAACCCCGAGGCGCCGTTGCGAAGCAGTAGTGCTAGTCGATCGCGAACGTCCGTACTCGTGTCGCCCCATAGCACGAGTCGGTAGCCTTCGGGCAGCGAAGCGTCGGCGGCGTACTCGCGTACGGCATCGACCAGCGCGAGTAAATCTTCGGTCTTCGTGCGCTCGACGCTGACGACCATCGCCGGCTCGCCGTTGATCTCGCTGGCGCTGGTGATGTCCTCGAACTCGTCGCGCACGGTGCCGAGGTCTTCGACGGTGAGCACGACGCCACCTTCATCGGTCACCAGAGGCAGCTGAGCGATCTCGGCACCGACGCGGCCCTTGTTCTTCGCGCGCAACAAGATCTCCTGGCCTTCGCTTTTGAGCTGGCCGCCGGGAAGCTCGACGTTGCGCTGCCGCAGGATCATTGCGACTCGATCCAATGACAGTCCATAACTTCGCAGCGTCGATTCAGGAATCTCGACATCGATCTGGTACGGTCGGGCGCCCATGATTGACGCCGACGAAATCGCGGGGATCTGCAGCAACTCGTCACGCACCTTCTCGGTCACTTCCCGCAGCCTCAGTTCTGACTCCTGGGTCAACACCTGGGGACCGACGATACCGACGCGAATCGCGGCTTCACGGAAGGTGATTTGTTGCACCTGCGGATCTTCGGCAAGCACAGGAAAGCTCGGGATCCGGTTGACCTCGCGGTCAATCTCGGACATCACCTTTTGAACGTCCTTGACGTCGCTACGGAGTTCCGCAAGCACATAGCCGAAGCCTTCTTGGGCGATCGAGGTTACCTTTTTGATCCCATCGATCGAGCGAATCGCCTCTTCGATCTTTTGACAAATCGCTTCCTCGGTATCGTTGGGGGTCGCGCCGGGATACGGCACCGACACCATCACGACTTCGAGCTCGAATGCCGGGAACGTTTCTCGCTGCATCTTCCAAAGCGAAACTCCGCCGATCAGCATCAACGCCAGCATCAACACGTTCATACCCGGCGCATTGCCGATCGCCTTCGCGATGAGTTGTTTCATGGTTGCGACTCCACCGAGGCCTTGGAAACGGGGGTTTTAGAAACGGTGGCATCGGCCACGGTAGCGTCGGATGCCGGGGAATCGGATGCGACGGCCGCTGCCGATGCGTGGTTGACGTCAGCGCGGGCGGGAACGAAGTCGCTATCGACATTGCCCAGCGGCGAAACCACGACGAGCGAGTTCGCTTGCAAGCTGCCATCGCGAACTTCACAGACCCAGCGCCGGGCCGAGTCTTGATTCGGGGACTCGAATTCCTTCAGCGGCGCAGCGGACGGGTCATTGAGTTCGAGCGAGTCGACGGGAACGATGCCGTCGCGAACCACCACCTTGCCCGCCACCCAGTCGCTCGCATCGAACGCGTCGGGGGTCGCCAAACTCGGTTCCTCGGGCGATGTCGCTGGGGTTGAGGGTGGGGTCGGAGATGGAGTTGCAGCGGCGAGATTGAGTACCGACTCATCGGGTTGGAATTGCCAGACGCGATTGCCCGGTTTGATCGCGCGAGCGGGAATGACGACGAGTGGCGTTTGCGGTTGGATCAGTAACTTGACACGAACAAACATGCCTCGCACGAGTGCCGTCGCCCCAGCGGTCTTGCGCAACTCACCGTTCTCGTCGCGGTAATGCTGCGGGTCGTCCACGAGCACCCGTACGGGAACGGTTCTCGTTTGTCGATCGACGCCGATCCCGTTGTAGCTCATGAGTCGTCCGTTCCAGCGATAAACAACTCCGCTTCGCCCCGATACTTCGTACTCGATCACGGCGGGGGTCTCGGGCAAATCGTAACCGCGCGTCGCATCCGTGCTCGCGGACGATCGTTTTTGGTCGAGCACCCAGTGCAATTGATCCATGCGCAGACTCGTCGCGACTTCGACCTTTTGCGTATCCTCCATTGTCACGATCGTGTTCCCGCGAGCGACGAAGGTATTGAGCTCGGCGTCTTCGCTAACGATCACGCCATCGATCGGGGCCTTGATTTCTGCACGCTGCAGATTCACTTCGGCGCCCTTGAGCTGGGTCGCCGCGAGGCGCTCGGACGCCTCGAGTCGGACGCGACGTTTCTTGATCAGATCGAGTTGATTTTCGAAGCCCAACTTTCCTTGTTGGGCCGTGAGCACGGCTCGGTTCGCTTGATCGATCTCAGCCTGGCTGGCAAAGCCGCTCGGTAGTGACTTGCGACGCGCGAGTTCGCGTTCCTGCAGCTTCATGTCTTGGTCCGCCAGCTCCATCTGGCGTTTCGCATTCAATTCCTCTTGGTCCAGTTCACGGAGTGTTTGGTACTCCTGTTCTTGCAATCGCGTCAGCCGCTCGACTTCCAATTCGTAATCTGTCGGATCGATCCGCATTAGCACCTGATCTTTTCGCACATAGGTACCGGCTTCGCATTCTGGAGCTTTGAAAACGATTTGGCCAGCAACTTCCGAAGCGATGCGAACTTCACGGAACGGGACCACAGTTCCGTCGACGCGCAATTGCAATTGGGCACCAGTCGATTCGAGCGACTCAATTCGCTCGACGCTGACCGCAGGCAACGCCCGCATCTGGCCTTGACGGGTCATATCCGCAGCCGGCCGCTGTTTCGGTTCCACCTTGCCGAGCATGGCAATCGTCGCGCCGCCGGCGGCGAGCAGCGCCAGGGGAATCACGATGTTGAACATCAACGACTTCGTTATCGAATGGTCACCGCGTCCGAGCTGGCTCGACTCCACGCCGACGTTGATGGGGCCACGCTCGTGGACATCGTCCGCCGAGTACGGGTTGGTGTTCGAAGAGTCCGGCACAGCATCCTCGGTGGTGGGAGCAGTCGTCATGGTCTTGCAGTTCAATCGGATCGTGAATCGAAGCGTTCGTGTTTGTATTGCAACGCTCGGCCAGACTCGGCGGCGGCGAGCATCACGCCCGCGATATGTTTGCTGAGCGATTCAATTTCGTAATGTTGTTGTCGAGATTTTTCCGGCACCAGCATCTGGATCACACCCGAACCGATGCGGTAATAAAGGCATTGACCCACCACACTGAACGCGAACTGTTCCAACTCATGGCGCTGGACCGTTGCCGACTCACCACCGCTACTCGCGACGACCAAGCGAAACGTTTCCACCAACCGCTCGAACAACGGGTGGAACCATTCTCGGACGAGTTCAGCGAAGATCGCCGTGGGCTGGATCATCTCTCGCATCATCAATTGCGATTCCCATCCCGTCGAATCCCCCGCCAAAATACGGGATAGCAGCGTCCGAATGATTGAATGCAACATCGCCGCCGCGTCAGCGTCGACTTCATCCGGCGTCGGAAACTGACGCTCCTTGAGTTCGTGGATCTGGCGAATCACTTGGTGATAAAGACCCATTTTATCGCCGAAGTAGTATCCGACCGAGGCAACGTTGACGCTCGCCTCGCTGCAGATCTCACGCACTGTCGCCCGGTCAAATCCGCGCTTGGCGAACACGGGACCCGCCGCCGCCAGCAACCGGCTGCGAGTATCTTCGCTCGGCGCAGACTCCAATTCGGCGATCGTCGCATTCGCAACCTGCCCTGGGAAATCCGTCGAATTCTCTCGCTTATTCATTCAAACGAATGTTTTAAACACGCGTTTGAATTCTGGCAAGTGGCTTCTATTGGCGAGTCGCTTTGATGACTCGGCCGTTTTGGTGCAAGGTGACGGACGTGGCACTGCCTTGCTCGGGTAGCTCGAACGAGAGTTTCGCCGCGACTTCGCGGTACGACCACTCGGTCAAGCTCGTCGGGTAGACGCGGAGTTGCGGTTGGCCGGTGAGCTGGACGAACAATCGCTCGGCCTTGGTCGTGACGGTCATGATGAAGCCGGGCGCCAACACATAATCACCGGCCAGCCTCGCGACACCCTCGGACTCGAGTTGGACATCCGGGATCTTTGTGGGCTCGACTTTCGCGCCGGCGAGCAGTTGGATGATGGATTCGCCGAGCGCATCGATTTCGGCACTTGCGGAATTGGACAGCACGATGACACCGCACTCCAGTCGCCGGCTGATGAGCATCATCGAATGGTAACCCCCGGTTTGGCCATTGTGCCAGCGAGTTTCACCATCGCGAGCGATGTGCCAACCGAGTCCCATCGCGAATCCGCCGTCGGCCGCGGGAAGGTGTTGTTGCCAAGCGAGTTCGATCGCTCGGGCGAGTGGTTGCTGTGCGGGTGACTCGAGGGGATGCAAGTGCGCGTCGATGAAACGCAGCATATCACTCGTGGTGCCGTGAATCGCTCCGGCGCCGGCGAAGGCATCGAACGCCCATTCGTGATCCGCGGCGCCGCTGGCTTGATGCGGCGGAGCGACTCGTGGCCGGTTTTCAGCGCTAACGCGGACCGACGTCGAAGTCATTGCGAGTGGATCGACGATGCGTTGCTTGAGCAATGACTCGTAAGTTGTACCCGCTTTCGTCGCGAGCAATTCACCGAGCAATCCGACGGCAAAGTTTGAGTAGCCGCTAGGTTTTCCAGGTTCACTCGTCGGCTTGGCGGTTGCCAGATATTGCATCATCAGCTCGCGGTCATAATCCTCATAAGGTTGATGGGTGTTCGCGGGCTTCCAGTTGTCGGGCATTCGCGGCAGCCCCGAGGCGTGCGTCGAGAGATGTCGCAATTGGATGCCGCTCGCGAGTGTCGGATTGGAATGCAGCAGCGATGTTTCGATCTCACCGATACTGGTACCGAGCGTGACCTCGCCTTCCCCCACGGCATGAGCTAACAACACGCCCGTGAAGACTTTGGAGATCGATCCGATTTCGTAGATCGTGTTTTCGTTCGGAGTCGTCGGCACGGACTCGGCCAGTGTGCCGTACGAATGGGTCCACGTGCGATCGTGATCAACGACACCGATGCTTACGCCCTGCACGACGCCGGGTTGGACGAGTGCTTGGGCGAGTTCGCCGATCTTGACCGCGTGTTTGTAGGGCTGCTGGGCAACCACGGTGGTTGCGAGGCAAAGCGAGGTCCAGGCAACAGCGGTGTTCAGGATCGGCCAAAAAACAACTTCCGATTTTTCCCTTCTCCCCACGCTCCGCGGGCAGGCGGTTCGGGTGAGGAGCCCGTTGAAAAATCGGTAAGCTAGATTTGAGCCGCCCCTTACGAAAAGTGGGAACGGGTAACGACGCAGCATTTCAGGCACCTCAATCGGCTGTGGCAAAGCCCGAGTGTAGCTGCTTTTGCGAGGCTGCATGGCGATCGCTGTCCTAGTTGAAGCTGCTACCGAAGTTGTAGGAGGCGGTGACGGGAATGACACCGTAGACGCCTTCCGTGAAGACTTGGCGAACGAAGTTGTTGAACAGCCGAATGGGTGCACTGGGCAGCACTACGACGTCGCCGTCTCGGATCCAAATCTCGTCGCTCGGCTTGGCTTCGCGGCCCAGGATTGCACCTCGCAAGTCGAGGCGGGTCGAGAGCAACTCGAAGTTCTCGCCGCGGCGGAAAATGACGACTTCACGCAAGTTCGCCCCGGTGCGATGGCCACCGGCCAAAGCGATCGTGCCGAGCACGGTGGTCGGCGCGTTCATATCGAAGCGGCCTGGCGTGA
Organism: Pirellulales bacterium; assembly: GCA_038256795.1. Classification (GTDB taxonomy): domain Bacteria; phylum Planctomycetota; class Planctomycetia; order Pirellulales; family Pirellulaceae; genus JBBSJZ01. The sequence continues at coordinate 11,599 of JBBSJZ010000134.1, forward strand.
CGACTTCTCCGAGCACATAAACGTGGTGTGGTGCCTGGGTCGTGAGCGAGGGCTCAACTTCCAAGCCGCCGACTTGGGCGTCGTAACGAAGATTGATCTCTTGCTTGAGTTCGCTCAGCGTCAAACCTTGTGCTTGGATGTTGCCCAGTCGTGGTAGGCGGATTTCACCGGACGGCGTCACGGTTTGAGAAACCAATTGGGACGTGAATCCGCCTGCTCCGCTAATCGCGTCACGCACTTGACGCGCCGCCGACCCGGTGTTGATGGGCGTCACATCGACGAGCGGCTTCGGATAGAACTCTTCGTAAGCTTCCTCGAGATAGTCTCGCAGCTGCTCGACGGTTCGACCCGCCGCTTGGACCTCGCCGATCAGACGCAGCGTGATCGTTCCATCGGGCTGGATCTTGAGACCTCGCTCGAGCGTGCCGCGATTGAGTTCTTGGTCGGCCTCCGATTCGATCACCAATTCATCGCCCACGGCCAAGCGATACGCGCCATTGGATTTCAGCGCGGTGACGAGATAGAGCAACTGCAGCGTATCGCCCGGACGCAAGCGATACTCGGGCAATCGCTGAGTCCGCGCCGGTCCGGCGTAGCCGCCTGGGCCATACGTGTTGAAAGGCGCGTTGTACGGGCATTGCCAACACTGGGGGCCGTTGGCGACGGGCCCGATTCCTTCGTGCAAGCCGAAGTCTTCGGCCAGACTATCGCCGCTGCGATCGACGCAGTTCCCGCAGTAGATGTCTTGCGACTGCGCAGGCGACAGGCCGACGAGGGCGAGTCCGAAGACGCAAGCGAGTGCGAGTGATC
>JBBSJZ010000135.1:0-12365 GCA_038256795.1 Pirellulales bacterium
GATTTCCAGCTCGAAGCGCCAACCAGCGAGCCATCGCGGTGACCTACTGTGTGGTTGCGGTCGACGTCGGTAACTCCGCCGCTAAATTGCTGGTGGGCGTTGAGGCCGGTCGCCAAGCCAGCGGCGACGTCGCCACCAACTACAGCCGCTCGTTCCGCATCGATCAATTGGATTGGACCCAGTCGGCGGTGCGTTGGGTTCTTGATCAGACGCCCTGCGCGGCGACACAGTGGCGAATCGCGAGTGTGCATCGAGGTGCGGCTGAGCGACTCAGTGCGATGATTCGCCAATGCGATCCGCATGCGGAAATCCACTTCATTTCTCGGCGTGACCTGCCACTCGCTCTGGATGTCGAATTCCCGGATCGCGTCGGCATCGACCGGTTGGTAGGCGCCCTCGCGGCGCTACAAATATCGAAACCGCCGCTGGTGGTCATCGATGCGGGTTCAGCCGTGACCGTGGACTGGATCGACGCCGACGGCCGATTTTGTGGGGGAGCGATCCTTCCAGGCTTGCGATTGCAATCCACTTCGCTGGCCACCGGGACCGATGCCCTTCCCGATCTGGACTGGATCGAGGATCGCCCGCATCGTGTTCCCGGACGCAATACGCTGGAAGCGATCCGTTTGGGCGTACTGGCCGGTATCGCGGCCGGCATCGATCGCTTGGTCGAGCAATACACGTCGCTTGCTAAAACAACGCATCCAGTCGCGGTGCTGCTCACCGGCGGCGATGCGGGCGTGCTCTCACCGCATCTGCAATCGGTTCACCGCGTGGAACCGAATCTCGTCTGCCGGGGTCTCATTGATTTAGCCGCTGTTCCAACCCACATCGCCCCCACGAGTCATTGATCGTCATGTCCGCCGCCAGCGTCCGTCAGCTGCTGAACTTACCCGACGATGTTCGCCAGCCTCATGCTTACCAAGTCTTGGGGCTGAGTGACGGCGAGCAGGATTTGAGTGTCATCCAGTCGGCCGTTGAGGCGGTGATCGGACGACTTCGAAGCGTGCGTGCGGCAACCGACGAAAAGATTTGGAACCAATCCGCCCAACTCGTCCAGCAAGCGAGATTGACGCTCGCGGATCCGCACAAGAAGGCCGAGCTTGATGCTCGCTTTGGCATCGTCACGATAAACGACGACGACGAGTTTGACGACTTCGGTGACGATAAATTTGATTCGGCATCGACCGCGAGCGCCTTCGTCGTCGATCCGCTCGCCGGATTCTTACCCGATGCGAATCCGCTCGAACCCGCGGTGCCGATTGAATTGGCCGCAACTGGACCCACACCCGTTGTCCTCGCCACGTCCCCAGTCCCGATCGTCGCCGTCGCAACCGAGTCGCCGGTATTTGCGGCGCCACAGCTCAAGACGGCTTCGCCGCTGGTGCGCCGTCGGCGTTCTTCCGCACCGATGTTATTATTCGGAATCGTCGCCATCGGTTTGACGATGAGCGTGGTCGGTTTGACTTACTACCTGCTGTTCGGTGCTGGGACCGTGGCCATCCAAACCGGCGACGGCGGCGTTCGCATTTCCGCAGGCCAATCGCCAGCCGCCAGCGGGCCGCAAGTCGGCCCACTGGTAACAACCCCGTCCGAGCCGACTCGACCTCGGCCCACTCGCGACCGCGTCATCGGGACTCTCGGTTCGGATCGGGTGAACGATTCCAAGCACACCCATTCACTCGGCTCGTCCATCGATTTTGGCACGACGGGATCGATTCCCGCCGGCGAAGTCGACATGCCAAAGGTCGACGTGTCAAAGGTCGAAATGACCGGAGAATTGACACCGATTCCGGCGGCCTCGCCAGCCAATGATCAAGCGATCAAGGCGGCGGACGAATGGATCGTGCAAGCAACGACAGCGATCCGTGGCGCAGATTGGAAATCGATGAAGTTGGTCGCGGAGAAAGCCGTCGCTGCCGCGGTGAACGACGAACAACTCGCAAACGCCCAGGGGCTCTATCAACTCGCCGATCTCGCCACCTACTATCGCGGCGGGGTGGTCCGCGCGATTCAAGGGCTGGTGATCGGAAACACGTTCGACGTCACCGAAACGCTGCCCGTGATTGTTGTCGATACGGGAGCTGAGCAACTGACGATTCGCTACGACGCCAATACCGTTTCGTACACGCTCGACGAACTACCACTCGTGCTGGCCCACAAGTTGGCGAGTTTTCAAATTTCTCAAGACGAGGCGACCGAGTCAGCCGCCAAGGCCGCCTACCAAGCGATTACACCGATCTCGTCACCACCGTATCGCGAGCAGGCGATTCAGTGGCTCGAGCAAATTGACAAGCCCATTGAAGGCGCTGATCGCGACGCATTGATCACCGCGATCGAACTCAGTTTTGCGGATTGATTGCCATTGGAACTGGAATTCGGACCTGGAATACCGTGAACACTCGCTTACCCACACCCGCCGTCGCCACGCTCACTCGGTTGATTGGGATGGATTCGACGAGCTCGCTCAGCAACGTCGCGATCTGCGAAGAGCTTCGCGAGTTGCTCGCAGCATTGCACTTCACCGTCGAGCGGACGGAGTACGTGGACCACGCGGGCAAGACCAAAGTCAACCTCGTCGCGCATCGCGGTCCCATGTATGCGTGTCTGCCGAACTCGCACGGAGGACTGGCCTATTTCTGTCATAGTGACGTGGTTCCGGCGGACGAATGGATCGGCCCCGGCGGCGATCCCTTTGCCGCCGTCGTTACCGAGGACCGCATTTACGGTCGCGGCGCATGTGATATGAAAGGCTCGCTCGTGGCGATGCTTGCTGCCGCGGAGCGAGTCAAGGTGAATGACCAAACGAGCCCGCTATGGTTCATTTGCACCGCCGACGAAGAAACGGGCTTCGAGGGTGCCAAGCATTTGGTCCAGCATTCGCCCGCCTATCGTGAACTCGCACAAGCGAAACCGATCGGCATCATCGGTGAACCGACGAAACTTAGCGTGGTGCATGCGCACAAAGGCATCACCGGTTTCAAAATCACGAGTCGAGGCCGCGCCGCGCACAGCAGCACTGCGCATGGCGTCAATGCGAACACGGCGATGGTGCCGATGCTCGTATTGCTCGCGGAACTCGAACGACGCTCGCGAGAAGAGCCTCGCTACCAGGACGCGCGGTTCGATCCACCGACGTTATCCTGGAATTTTGGCGTCAGTGACCGAGCGACCGCGATCAACATCACTCCCGCTCGGTGTGATGCTTGGGTCAGCCTGCGGACGATGCCCGAGATTGACGGCGAAGACCTGATCGAAATCGTCCAACGAAAGGCGGCCGAGCTCGGCCTCGAATTTAAACGCTACCCCGGAGGCGGTCACGTCTGGGTCGACGCCGACGCCGCGTGCATCCGCACGATGTGCGAATTGGCTGGTGGCGAGCCTCAAACGGTTTGCTACAGCACCGATGGCGGTCAATTCACCGAGGTGAAACAGCTCGTGGTCTGCGGCCCCGGCGACATCGCCCAGGCTCACACGGCGGACGAATGGATCACACTCGAGCAACTCGCCCAAGGCATTGACGTCTACGAACGAGCGATCCGCCGCTGGTGCTGTCGCTAGCGGCAATCGCCGTTCCCTCACACTCTCGTCTCGAGACCTCGGCACGACTCGCTGCGACGTCTCGATCGCCGGCATGTCATCGGCGTCCTGCACCGATTCGATGGTTGTGCTATTTTGAGACTTCGCACGGCAATTTTTCATCTGGAAGGGCATTGATACCGATGCAAACGCGACCGCTTGGCAATACGGGATTGGACCTGTCGATTCTCTCATTTGGTGCCTCTTCGATCGGCGCCGAATTTCGCGCGATCGATGTCGACGAGGCGCTTCGATGCGTCAACGTCGCGCTGGACCGCGGCATGAACTACATCGACACCGCCGCCTACTACGGTCGCGGTATGAGCGAGATCATGCTCGGCCGTGTGCTGCCGACACTGGATCGCGATTCGTATTTCATCAGTACGAAACTCGGTCGCTACGCGCCCCAGCATTTTGATTTCAGTGCTCGTCGTGTCGCCGAAAGCATCGACATATCGCTCGAGCGGATGCGTATCGACTACGTCGATATGGTGTTCTGTCACGACATCGAATTCGTCGACATCAACCAGATCATTGATGAGACGATTCCGGCATTGCAGAAGCAAGTCGCGAAGGGCAAGGTTCGCTTCATCGGCGTCAGCGGCTATCCGATGAAGATTTACACTGAAATGCTCAAGCGATCCGAGCTCGATGTGGTGCTGACTTACAACCACTACACGTTGCAAAATGACATGGCATTACGGCTTGTCGAGCCGTGTAAGGAGCAGGGTGTTGGACTCATCAATGCGGCACCCTTCTCGGCTCGATTGCTCGCCGATGCGCCGCTGCCCGAATGGCACAAAGCACCAGCCCACGTCCGCGAGGTCGCCGCGAAGGCCGCCAAGCATTGCCGCGACGCAGGATCGGACATCGCGAAAATTGCACTGCAATATTCAGTCGCCAATCCCGAGTTCGCGAGTTGCGTGACGGGTTCAGCTAACCCGGATCGCGTTTCTCAGTGGTGTGATTGGCTCGACGAGCCGATGGACCAATCGCTCGTCGCTGAGGTGAAGCAAATCCTCGAGCCGATTCATAACTGGGTGTACTGTGAAGGCCGCCCGGAGAACAACGACCCCGAAGCCAACGCGTAATCATTCATGAAATCTTGCATCACCATCAGCCTCGTTGAAGAAGCTCGTGGCGGCCCGTTCGTCCTTTGGGATGACCTCGAAGCGTCCATGCGTTTCGCCGCAGAGTTGGGTTACGACGCCGTCGAGATCTTTCCGCCGGGACCCGACGCCATCGATTCCCAATCGCTGGGAATGATGCTCGACGAATACGGATTGAAACTCGCTGCGGTCGGCACCGGCGCTGGCTGGGTCAAGCATCAATTGCAACTAGCCGATGCCGATGCCGATCGTCGCGCGGCGGCGCAAGCCTATGTCGTCTCGATCATCGATTTCGCGGGCCGGTTCGGAGCCAGTGCTATCATCGGTTCCATGCAAGGACGAAGCGGTGGCGAAGTGACCGCGCCGGCTGCGAGGGATTACCTGCGTGCGGCACTCGAGATCGGCGGCGTCGCAGCAGCAAAGCACGGCGTGCCGCTGATCTATGAGCCACTGAATCGTTATGAAACGAACCAGTGCAATCGACTCAGCGACGGTGTCACCCTGCTCGAGTCATTGCAAACCGATAACGTTGTGCTGCTCGCGGATTTGTTCCACATGAACATCGAGGAAGTCGACTTGGGGCAAGCACTCATCGCCGCGGGTCGTCACGTCGGACACCTTCACTTTGTCGACAGCAACCGGCGGCCCGTCGGCAACGGGCATCTCGAGTTCCAGAGCATCATCGACGCGCTGAGGCAAATCGACTACGCGGGCTATTTGTCCGCCGAAGCCTTCGCTTGGCCGGATTCGCAAGCTGCGGCTCGTCAAACGAAGCGGGCTTTCGATTACTGGGTCCACAATTAAATCCATTGCCATGGATCAATGGGTGGTGCTGGCACGGTTGTCGACAATCGCGACGATCACACGATTGATGGAAAATCGGATCGACGCGATGTCATGGACCAGCACCCCTCGCGCCGCGCACGCCATGGAATTGACGTTGCCGACGAGTGAGGCGTCGTGGTATTCAGTCTCGATAGCAGCGGTGCTTCCTGCGCCGTTTGCCCCGCCTTTGCATGGACTCAGGGAGGAGTCGATGAAATCTAACCAACGTCCCGATCGAACCACGATCGCTTTCACGTTCACCGGTGTATCGTTGGCAGCGACATTGCTAGCCGGCGCATCGTTCGCAAACGTTGCTAGCGCCGACGAGGGATTCTTTTCTCGCATCAATCCTTGGCGAAAATCGGCTGCGGCTGCACCCACCGCACCCGCTTCCGCAGCAACCACTTCCGCAGCACCCGCGACGGTGGCTCCGTCGAGTTTTGGTCAGGGATTTTCCTTGCCCAAGTTGGGGCAACTTTTCTCCAGCTCCACGACTTCCGACACACCCAACCCGGCACCGCCGACGTACGACTCCGCAGCCATCGAGGCTCGCTTGTCACAGATGACTGCTGCCGGTGCAAAAAAACTCGACCAAACGCTACCGTCGGTCGAACAGTATCGCACTCAAATGCAGGCCCAGGGCTACGACACCGCAGCGATTGAAGCGGGTGTTGCACAACTTGCCGCCGCGGGCGCTCAAAACGTGCAACAGCGATTGCCGTCGGTCGACGAAGTCCGCGCGAAGATGCAAGCGCAAGGTTACGACACCGCCACGATCGAAACACGCGTCGCCCAACTCGTCGCCGCAGGTCAAGTCGCATCGCAAGCGTACCAGACCTACCAAACGTTTGGCCAAACGAGCGCGACCGGCGCCGCTGGAGCCGCGCCGCTCCCCGTGACGACAGCGCCAGCCTTGCCGAGCCAACCCGCAGTACCGGCGAGCGATCCCTCACCGATCGGCCAGATGATGAAGTGGTGGAGCAGGAAGTAGCCGCGGTCGACCACGCAGTAGGGGCGTGGTCAACGGTTGCTCGTTTAAAGATACTTTGCCAGGGGACCGCCCCGCGCCGCTCGCGCGTCGACTTTGGCGGAAACCTGGGGATCTTCGATGAGTGGCGGCGCGTGGTGCGGCTTCACGCGCGCGTCGATAACGAGCGAGCCACGACACCCCCAGTGCTTGTCCACGGTGATGGCTTCAATGCCGCTGATGTCGACTGCGGGGTTGCTACGGGTGAACGTCACCCACAACCAATTTCTTAAGGACTGGGATGCCATCTCGCTATCATCCACGAGCGTCACCATTGGGAAACGGTTGATCGCGGAAGATGGATCAAACGATCCACAGAATTCGTTCAGCTGCGGAGTCCCCGCATCCCCCCAAAATTTGGGCGCGGTAACGGCGAGCACACCGGGCATAACGATTCGCGGCGTACCAAACCCGCATGGCAACACCAGGTCGCTGGCAATTTCTCGAGGCAGTTCACGAATCGGCTGGCCGGTCGCCGCGATCACGACTTTCGAGCCGCGATTAAAACCGGTACCGCTGTAATCGAGCGTGTCGATGGTCGTCCGCGTGTAGAAGTGCAGGTCACGTTTAAAATCGACGCGTCGCAGGACATGCTGCAAAAATTCAGCGATGTCATGAATGTGAAGTTCACCCGCGGGATCGTCAGTGATCCATAAATACTTGGCCAACGACAGTTGTCCGTTGCCGAGAATCGCATTGGCTTGAGTGAGCAATTCCTGGGGTTCCTGGGCCTTCAGGTAGGACATGTAGCGTTCGCTGCCGATCGCCAACAACATCGGATGCACACCCGCCGCGTCAACGGCATGAACGGCTTTAACGCCTGGGATCACCGAGGGAATGATCGGGTCGGTGAGCTCGTGGATCAATTGGCCGAACGTCGTGTCCTCTTGGGGCGGCCGGCCGACAACGGTGAACGGCCAAATGGCCCCTTCGCGATGCCAGACCTTTTCCACCTTCATCACTGGGAACGGATGCTGCAAACTGTAGTATCCGAGGTGGTCGCCAAAAGGCCCTTCGGGCTTGCGAGCTTCGGGTGCGATCGAGCCCACGATCGCGAAATCCGCATCGGCGTAAACGGGCGCCATGCCGGGACGACGAATCATCGGGATACGACGCCCCGCGAGCGCGCCCGCGAATGTCAACTCCGTCAATCCCTCGGGCAACGGCATCACGGCTGCGAGGCTCATCGCCGGAGAACCGCCAACCGTGATCGCGACTCGCAAGCTCTCGTCGCGCGCGAGCGCCGCTTGGTGGTGAACACCCATGCCACGATGAATTTGGTAGTGCAGTCCGACTTCGCCACGAGGATCATATTCATTGCCGGACAACTGGATTCGGTACATCCCGAGATTGACTCGCATCAAGTTCAGCGGATCGACGGGATCGGCACTGAGCACTTGGGGCAACGTCACGAAAGCGCCGCCGTCATCGGGCCAGCATTTAAGGGCCGGCAGCTCATCGAGTGCGATCGAGTGTTTGCAAACCGCTCCGCTCCGCGTCCGCCGCGGCAACATCCTCAGGGCCGTGAGTGGGACGCCGGCGTATCGCCAAGGTCGCTTGGGTAGCGCCGAAGGGTCAACCTTCACTTCGATCAATCGTCGCACGGATTCGAGTGTATCTCGAAACAGGTAACGAGCTTGTTCGAGGGATGCGAACACATTCGAGACCATCGCGAAGCGGCAACCGATCGGCTGGTGAAAAAGTACTGCGGGGCCACCGGACGCGTACACACGGCGCTGGATCTCGGCCATTTCCAAGTGCGGATCGACCGCGTCATGGACCTCGACGAGTCGATCCGCCTGGCGCAAGTCATTGACCACGTCGCGAGTTGATCGATGTCTCAAGGGAACGGGTCCGATGGTGGTGGGAAAGCGGGGGGGTGGTTTCGTCCTCGGCGCCAGTGCTGTGGCTAGGATAACCGCCTACGTCGTCGTAGACTAACCGCCGACCGATGACCACTCACCGTGCCACTCGCATGCCCTAAGACCTGACAGAACACCATGCTCGATAGCCAACCGTTGCCCTCACCTCAAATGACGACCATCGACCGGCCGCTGCACGTCGAATCTGACGCATTGGTACTCGGTATCCATGACGATTGTCTATTGCCGACGTCTCTCCTTGCCACAGGCGGTGATCGATTCGAAGCACTACAGAAGCTATTGCGGCGCAGTGGTGCCAAGGGAAAAGCCGGCGAGCTCACGACTATCGTCGGCTCCTGGGACGACGGTCCCCAGCTCATCGTGGTGGTTGGGCTGGGGCTTCCCACAGCCCAGTCACGACGCGTCGTGATCGAGGCGGCGGCGGCCCCCATGCGAAAACTCACCGACCGTCAACGCGAACGAATCGTCATCGCGTTGGCGGAAACGGTGGATGCAAAGTTCCATGATGCGATCGTCACCGGCTCGCTCGCTGCCTGTGAGGTCCAAGCGATCTACAAATCCGATCCCGTTTCCTTCACGCCGCACACGATCGCGTTCACGTCGATTGACAATGCGACGATCCGGCGGGGCCAGTCGCTCGGAGAAGCGATTAACTTGACCAAACGATTGGTCAATGAACCACCCTCGGTGATCTATCCGGCGAGTTTTGCGGAGCGTGCCAGCGAGGTCGCTAGCGAGTGTGGTTTGGCCATCGAAGTCTGGGACGAAAAACGGTTGCTTCAAGAGGGCTGTCGAGCCATTTTAGCCGTCGGCGCTGGATCGAGTCGTCCGCCTCGATTGGTCATCCTGCGTCACGACGGCGGCAAACCGGGCGAAGCTCCGCTGGCGATCGTCGGCAAGGGTGTCACCTTCGACAGCGGCGGTTTGTCGATCAAACCGAGCGACTCGATGGCGGACATGAAGTGCGATATGGCCGGCGCCGCCACCGTGCTCGGCACCATGATGGCGATTGCAAAAATGAAGGTGAATCGCAACGTCATCGGCTTCTGCGGCTTGGCCGAGAATATGATCAGCGGCGATGCTTACAAACTCGGTGACGTCATCGAAACTCGAAGCGGCAAGACGATCGAAATTCTCAATACCGATGCCGAAGGCCGCGTCGTGTTGGCTGACACACTCGATGTCGCGATTCAACATGGCCCCAGTGCCATGATCGACTTAGCGACACTCACCGGCGCCTGCATGGTGGCGTTGGGCACGGATATCGCCGGGTTGATGACCAATCACCAGGGTCTCTGTGATGCCGTGAAAACGGCTGCTGACGTGGAAGGCGAACCGGTGTGGCAATTGCCCATGTTGCCGCTTTTCGATGAGAAGATCAAGAGCAAGGTCGCCGACATCAAGAACGTCGGCGAAGGTCGGTGGGGCGGCGCCATCACCGCGGCAAAGTTCCTCGAGCAATTCGTCGGCGACGTTCCCTGGGTCCACATCGACATCGCGGGTCCGGCGTTTGCGGATAGCCCTAAACCGCACCGCGATGCGGGAGCGACCGGAGTGATGGTGCGAACGCTCGTGAACTGGATCGAGTCACCAACCAACGCGTCTTAGGCGTTATTCATCGCACGTCGTTGCGGCTCACGTCTTAGCGTGACCGGGCCAGAATTTCTTCCACTTGCTCTCGACGGTTTTGTCGCTGGCTTCGACGTCGACTTCGATTCCATGCCGATCACCTGTTAGCTTCATCGCCAAATCGCGAATGGCCAACGTGATCGCCGCCTTCGGAGCCTGGGTCACGAGCGGGACACCGTTGTTGCGGACTTCGACCATGGTGCGATAGTCGTTGGGAAGCAACGCATAGATATCTCGGCCAATCGTCTCCTTGGCTTTCTTCAAGCTGATTTGGCCGGCGTCGAGTCCCGCCCGATTGACGACGATCTCGACCTTCTTGGCGAGATCATCAATCTCTTCAAAGCTCATCAACAGACGCACGACGTTTCGTAAACACGGCAGGTCAAGTTGAGTCACCAGCAACACCCGGGTTGCGTTTTCCATCGCCACCATATCGATCGCGCTGTAGGTCTTGGAAAGGTCGACGATCACGTGAGTGAACGACGCCTTGAGCAATCCGATCACTTTGCGAAGACTGTCCGGTGTGATCGCGAGTGTATCGTGCAATTCGACAGGACGGGGCAGCAAATACAGACCGCTGCTATGCTTGGTCAGCGAACGCTTGAGCAATTGGATATCCAAACGGGAGACGTTTTGCACGACGTCGGCGAGCGTGTAATCGGGGATCGCATCCAGGAAAACGTCGGCGTCACCGAGCGCGATGTCCAAGTCCAGCAGGGCGACGCTATTGCGTGGCTCGAGCGCGAGGACACAGCCCAGGTTCACCGCGGTGCTCGTCGTTCCCACGCCACCGGTGGCGCCGGCAACCGCGATTACGTCACACGATCGGCTCCCCTTTTCCGCCGACCCAAATTTCTGCTGGCTGACACGATCGAGCGCCGCCCTCAAGTCCTCATCGCCAAGGGGCAGCGTGAGGAATTCTCGGGCCCCAGCCCGCATCGCGCGCAAGATCAAGTGCCCGTTCGTGCTCTCACTCGCCACCAATAACGCAGTGTCGGGAGCCTCGTGCGCCAGCCGCTGGACGAGCGCGATGGCCTTCTCCAAATCAGCGTCGAGCGCGATCACGCCGACGTCGGGAGCCGTTTGCGAAATGATGTCGGGGAAGAATTCATAGCGTGAACAGTCGGCTTCGAGCCAAACTGTTTCCATCCCCATGAGAATTGATTTCGCCGCATTGCGAGAGCCGTCGTTGGGATCGACCAAGGCCAGCCGAAGTACGTTGCTCATGAAGTTTTCTGGGGGTAGGTTGCGGAGGTGGAAAAATTCGTAGGTGCATCGTCAGGGGCGAGCTTGAGACGGCGATTTAGTAGCTCGGCATCTCGACGCTTACGCCGTCACCAACGACCTGGGGTTGAGCTTGCGGGACAACGGAGCCCGCGGGGTAGATCTCGGGAGCGGTCAGAGTGCTGCAGCCGTCAACACCCATGTCGTTAACGACGGGATTGCAATCGCCCTTCAAGTTAGGCACTTCGATGTGCCCCTTGAAATACAGCTCCGCGTCATCAGGCGACATCGAATTGAGTCCGGGACCGCCGACGGGAACTTCATGCGGGTTCATCGCATCGACGAGTTCCGGCGTGACGGTGATCAACAGTTCGATGTCGTTGCGACGTTCGGTAACGCGACGGAAGAGGGCGCCAACGTAGGGAATTTCTCCGAGGATTGGCGTAGAACGCGTTGTCGCTTCGGTTCGACTTTGCAGCAACCCGGCGATCGCGAACGTTTGTCCCGCTTGCATCTCGACCGCTGTTTCCACGTATCGCTGCGTGAAGGCGGGAACGATGGTTCCATCAATGTTGACAGAACGCGAGTCGTCCGGCTCGGAAACTTCGGGACGGACTTCTAACCGAATACGACCAGGACCGACCACAAACGGCAAGAAGTCGACTGAGGTGCCGTATTGCTCGTACTTGATGGTCACCGCACCGTTGCCGGTGGGGACGATGTAGGGCACCTTACCACCGACGGTGAATCGTGCGGGACGTCCGTGCGTCGCGACCACGGTCGGCTCGGCGAGAAGCTTGACGAGGTCTTGTTGCCGGAGCGCCGCAATGAGTGCTTGAAAGTTACCACCGTTGAGCACCAAACGGTTGGTCGCTCCGGCGGTTGCCGCATTGGGAAACAAACCGCTCGTGCTCGCCGGAATACTCGCCAGCCCACCGGGTGCTGAAAACAACGCTCCGTTCTGGTCCAAGCTGCCCCAGTCGATACCTAGGTCACGCAGTTTGGTGCGTGAGACTTCCATGATCCGGGTGTGCATCAATACCTGTTGCACGCCAACGACTTTAATGTTGTTGATGACCGTTGTGTAGA
>JBBSJZ010000136.1:0-12255 GCA_038256795.1 Pirellulales bacterium
ATCAGCGAGCTGCGGTAGGAAACGACGCTTTTGATCTTCGTTGCCGAAGGAACGCACCGGGTCGACGGCACCGATACAGCCGTGGACGGACGCGAGTCCAGCGACCGTGGGCTCGATCATCGCCATCCGCGTGATCATGTCCGCGAACTGTTGCATCGACGCGCCACTTCCGCCGTAATCGGGTGAAACCAGCAAGCCCCAATAACCCGCGTCACCGAGATCCGCCAACACCTCATCCGTGATCTTGCCAGCCTCATTGAGCAACGTGCCTCGTTCGCGATGCATGAGCACCACGGCGAGTGAGCGATCGACCACGCGGGCCACGGCTTCACTCGCGACGACGTCATCGGTCTCGAACAGATGGCTATCGACCTGATGCTCCCACACGGCGCGGTGAATCGGGCTATTCGTGGTCTTGTAGCGATCCGCAAATAGCGCTTCGACTTGATCATCCGCCGTATCGAGAACGCCAGTTCGTTTCGCTTCGTCCTCGGACGCACCGCCTAGCCGCAACGCGACCTCCGCGAACGATTCCTTCGTGGGTTTTAAATCCAAACTCATCGTAGTACTCCCGATCGAAATTGAGGTTCACCAAACGTCGTTTCGCCGCGCTCGACCATTCGCACGAGTCGCGCGGGCGGTTCAAATCGCTCACCGAAGAAGAATTGCAAGCGACGCAGATTCGCGAGCACGACCGAGGGCGTGATCGCTTCGACGAGACTCAGGGGGCCGCCCCGATGCGGAGCGAATCCCGTCCCAAGCACCATCGCCAAGTCGATCGCCCACGATTGATCGACGACATGCTCGTCCAAGCATCGGATCGCTTCGGTCAACATCGGATAAATCAACCGCCGCTGGATCGACGTCAGCGAGTCGTCGCGGAAATCGTCGGCCAGTGCCGACGGTAGCGACGACACCGGATTCACGTTGACCTGGTTCGCCTTGCCGCGTTTCCCCTTTTCATAGCGGTAAAAACCTTGACCTGACTTCTTACCTAAGCTTCCCGCCTCGACCATCGCTGCGAGCGAATGCACGACGGGCGCAACGCCGGGAAGAATTTTGTCGAGCGAGCTGGCCACATGATGAGCGACATCGATACCGACTTGATCGAGCAACTCGAGCGGCCCCATCGGCATCCCGAAGCGTCGTACTTCGCGGTCGATGTGCTCAACCGCAAACCCTTCACTCGCCATCAGGACCGCTTCACCCAAGTACGGAAAAAGGACGCGATTGACGAGGAATCCGGATGTATCCGCCGTCACCACGGGTGTTTTTCCCAACGCCCGAACGAACGTCACCAGCCGCGAGATGCAGTCGTCATCGGACTCGGCCGTGCGGACCACTTCGACCAATTCCATGCGATGCACCGGATTGAAAAAGTGCAGTCCGGCGACGAGACCGGGCCGATGCGTCGCTTCACTCATGTCCGTGACCGACAATGACGAAGTATTGCTCGCCAAGATCGCTGTCGGCTTGGTTACTTGGTCCAACGACGCGAACACTTTCGCTTTCACGTCGGCACGCTCGACGACGGCTTCGATGACCAAGTCGACATCCGCGAGTGAGGCATCGTCACAAGAATAAGTGACCTTGCTCGACAATTCGGCTCGCGCCGAATCGCTCATTCGTTTGCGTTTGGCGATCGCGTCGATCAAACCTTCGATACGCCTGCGGCCGGCGGCGAGCATCTCGTCATTGATCTCCTTCATCACGACGTCGAATCCGCGGTACGCAGCGAGTTGGCCGATCCCGGCGCCCATCGCCCCGGCGCCAATGACCGCGACCTTGCGGATCGGTTCGTCGTGAACCGATTGGCTGACTTCGCCCGACCACGTTTTGATCTGTCGAGCCCGTTCCCGCGAGAAGAACAATCGCAAGAGATTGCGGCACGTCGGCGTTCTGAGCAACTCGACAAACTCATCCCGTTCAAACTCGAAGCCATTGGCGCGCGATTGAAAGCCCAACTCGACTGCCTTGAGGGCTGAGTCCAATGCCGGATAGTGTTCCACCTTGGATGCGATGCTAGCCCGCACGTGACGAGCGATGACGAAACGTCCCAAACGTGTGCTGTCTGCGACGCGTTGCCAGAGCGGTAGCCCAGCGGTGGTTCGTTTGACTTTTCCCCGCCGCACTTCGTCGACAAACCGAGCGACGCCAGCGTTCCAGTCATCCGGCTCGATGGCGCGGTCAATCAATCCGACTCGGAGTGCTTTTCTGGCATCAAGGGTTTCGCCCTTGAGAATCATCGCCAGCGCCGTCGACATGCCGACAAGCTTCGGCAATCGCTGGGTGCCGCCCCAGCCTGGGATCACGCCGAGTTTGATTTCGGGCAGTCCGATTTGGGTGGAGCTGTTGTTGCGAGCGATACGATAATCACAAGCCAACGACATTTCCAAACCCCCGCCCAAGCAAACACCGTGAAGGCACACGATCGTCGGCATCGGTAACGCCGCGATCCGCGAGAACAGTTTCTGGCCCGCTTCGATCAAGGCTTCCGCGCGAGCGTCCGAGTCGATCGAAGCGATGACATTTACGTCCGCACCGGCGAGAAAACCGCTGTCCTTACCGCTGCGAATCACCACGACGCGAACATCGGTCGCCCGCTCCAGACCCGATACGATTCGATCGAGTTCCTCCATCGCATCTTGGGTCAACACATTGAGAGGTCGATCAGGAACATCGAGCGTGATGGTTGTCACGCCGCGATCGTCCGTGTCGACATCAAAACAAGTCTTCATTTTCGTCACCATGATCATGACTCCCTCGAGGTTTCAACGAGCATCGCAAATCCTTGACCGCCACCGACGCAAAGCGTCGCCAATCCACGTCGCCCGCCGCGCTCTCGCAAAGTTCGCAGCAGCGTGAGCACGAGTCGCGTTCCCGTCGTCCCGACGGGATGTCCGAGCGCGATCGCGCCACCGTGAACGTTCACGCGATCACTCGGGAACTCACCCAACGCGTGATCCCGACCCAGTTCCTTTTCCGCGAACGACTTCGAGCCTGCTGCGGCTTGGCACGCGAGCACCTGGGCCGCGAACGCTTCGTTGATTTCGATCGCGTCAAAGTCGTCCATTCGCAATCCGGTTTGCCGCAGCAGTTTTGCGGTCGCGTAGACGGGGCCGAGCCCCATCCGGCGTGGATCGCAACCGGCGACCGCGTACGCGGTGATGTAGCCGATGGGCTGGGCCGAGTATTCATCCGCCTTCGCGGCGTCCACGAGCACGAGTGCCGCGGCGCCATCGGTGAGCGGACAACTGTTGCCGGCGGTAACGGTGCCCGAGCGTTCAAAAATCGGGCGCAGCTTGGCGAGTTGTTCGAGCGATTGTTTCGCGCGGGGCCCGTTGTCTCGCTTGATGTCGACGCCGCCCGCATCGACGCTCACAATCTCACCCGAAAGGAAACATCGCTCCTGAGCCACCGCCGCCTTTTGATGGCTCGCCAGTGCAAACGCGTCCTGTTGATCTCGCGTGATGGCGAATTCTTTCGCGAGCACTTCCGCGGTTTGACCCATGTTGAGCCCCGACACGGGATCGGTTAGCCCCAGCTCAATGCCGATGATCGGCTTCAAATCCTGGGGGCGAAATTTCGCGAGAGTTCGCAGTTTTTGCAGCACGGTTTTCGACTTCGCCAATTGCAGCCACAATTTGGCTGCCGCAGGACGAACCAGTAGCGGGACTTGCGACATCGACTCGGTTCCGCCCGCGACAACAACCCCGGCTCGTCCCTGCTCAATCGCAAACCAAGCTTCGAGAATGGACTCCATTCCCGACGCACAGTTACGATTCACCGTATGTGCGATGCGATCATGAGGGATGCCGGATTTCAGGGCAATCACGCGGCCGATGTTGGCGGCGTCGGGTGGACCGGAGACATTTCCCATCACGACTTCGTCGATGTCCGCCGGCATCAATCCACTTCGCTTCACCGCTTCGCCGAGTGCGATGCAGCCGAGCTGGACGGCGCTGACGTCCGCCAAGTCCGTGAATACTTTGCTAAACGGTGTTCGGGCTCCGGCCAAGACCGCGAGCGGTTTCAGGGGATTCATGATTTTTTTTCCTGCGCTATCGGCGTTGGTTCTCGCAATTCGCGGCGAATGACTTTGCCCAAGAAGTTCCGTGGCAAGTCAGTGCATCGCTCATACGATCGCGGACGTTTGTACTTCGACAACACCCGCTCGCTATGGACTCGCAGCGCCGCTTCATTCCACGCCGCGCCGGGTTTCATCACGATGAACGCCTTCACGACTTCGCCGCGTTGCACGTCATGAACTCCGACCACGGCGGCATCGAGCACACCGGTGAATTCACGCAGCGCCGTTTCGACTTCGCTCGGATAGACGTTGAAGCCCGAGGTGATGATGAGGTCCTTCTTTCGCCCCACGATGCGATAGCAACCGTCGTCTTGCAGCACCGCCAGGTCACCCGTGTGCAACCATCCGTCGCGCACGGCTTCGCTCGTCGCTACCGGGTCATTCCAATACCCGAGCATCACCTGCGGACCTTTCAGCGTCAGCTCGCCAACCTCGCCGGGTGCGACCTCGCGGTTGTCGCCATCGACGAGCCGACACTCGGTTTCGGGAAGTGGCAAGCCAATGGTGCCGTAATTCGGTTCACCGAACAGGTCTCCGACGTGCGTTACGGGTGAGGCTTCGGAAAGCCCATAGCCTTCGACCACGAGGGCGCCGGAATGTTTCGCGAACTCGGCGGCGACATCGGCCTCCAGCGGCGCACCGCCGGAAATGACCCAGCGAATCGAGTTCATTCGCGTCGGCTTGGACCGCATCCGCTCGTTCATCGCGACGAGCATCGCGGGAACGGCATGGAACACCGTCGGTCGCTCCTCTTCGATCAAGCGAATCACTTGCGCCGTGTTGAAGCGATGGTGTAACACGAGCGTCGCGCCCATCATCGTCCCGCCCATCACCGTGGCGGACATGCCGTAAGAGTGAAAGAACGGCAGCACCGCTAACATGGTTTCGATCCCAAAGGAACTGTGGACCCAACGGTATTGTTGCCAAGCGTTAGCGACCAAGTTTTGGTGCGATAGCGCCACCGCCTTGGGCGACCCCGTCGTGCCGCCCGTCGGCAAGATGTACGCGGTGTCTTTCACCGGATCAATTTTGACCGGCACACTCTCGCCACTCGTGCGATCGATTTCTTCCCAAAACCAATGGCAATGTTCGGTTTCAGCCAATGTCCAATGCCCCGTCGAGTGGTATCGCTTCCACAGATAACCGACCTGTTGCAGCGCCGGCAAATGCTCGCGAATGGACACGAGCAATGTTTGAATCGGTGCTCCCGTCTCGGTCGGCTTCGAGGGGTGAAGGGCCTCTTCGCTAGTCGAGGCCACCAAGTGCGACAACAAATCGAGCGACACGACCAATCTGCAGCCGGTGTTATGCAGCAAGCGGGTGACTTCGTCGGCAACCATCATCGGGTTGATCGCCACCACCGTTCCGCCGACGCGCCAGATCGCGTTGGCCGCGATGACGTACTCGGGGACATTGGGTAGCAACAACCCGACGCGATCACCCGGTTGGACGCCTCGCCGCTGTAACATCGCGGCGCAGCGAAGCACGCTTTCTTGAAGCTGCGAATAAGTCCACCAAATCTCTCCATAGCGAATCGCGATCCTGCCGGGGAGCTGACGCGCGGTGTGTTCTAGCACTTCAAAGGCCGCCAGTCCTTCGTACCGCTGCAGCCCTTGAGGCTGGCCCTTCGCCGTCGGTAAAACGGCGTGTGAAGCGGACGTGAGCGAGCGTCCATCGATCAAATGACCCATGATCCGAGCCTCCGAAAAGTGAGCACAGGGAGTCGAGTCCGTGACGGTGGCCTACCGCCCAAATGGGCGATAAGTTGCTTCCTGCAAGCGTCAGGCCGTTGAGAACGAACGAGCTAAGAAGGTCAGCCTCGTGGTCCGCAATTGACCGTCCGTCGAGTTGGCTGCCGGCTCGCATCAGCCACAAAAATGTGCTGTGGATTAGCGTATGAATCGCGACCGACGCTCGATGAATGGGAGCGGTGGCCGGTAAGCGGCGGAGTGGGAAAACCGAGCCGAATTCGCTCCGTGTCGCTTACAACCAAGTATACGTCAATGAAGTTGAGCGTGTTCTATTTTCTCTTAGATTTGTTTTAATGCAATTTAATACGCCATTGATACGCCCTCTCACTCGGCCGACCGAAGCTCTGGCACTGAGCCCGAAATCACTCCGGGGCTCGGCGCCCAATTCCTTGCGTATGCTTGGGTGGGACGAGTCGTCGCGCGGTGCTCACCAAGCATCGCGGTCGCCCACGCCCAGACTTTGCGAATCAGCTGCGGTACGATGTGATCATGAACCCGTACCTAACTCCACTGGACACTTCCGTGACTGCTCGGCACGGTGACGCTGCTCAGAAACTTTGGCAAGGCAGCGGAAATCGCGTCGTGCGACTCCGCCCCACTGGGAACCTTGAACGGTGAAGGTCATCATCGCAGAAAAGCCGTCGGTGGCTCGTGACTTGGCTTCGTTCTTGAAAGCGTCGTCCAAGCGCGAGGGTTACTTCGAGGGCGCCGGGTACCAGGTCACGTGGGCGCTGGGGCACTTGGTCGAATTACAAGAACCGCACGACTATGACCCGGCGATGCGCAAGTGGTCACTGCACACGTTACCGTTCATCCCCACGTCGTTCGAGTTGAAGCTACGCGGCGACGATGGGGCACGCCATCAATTTTCGATCGTGAAGCGATTGTTCCGAGCCGCCGATTCGATCATCTGTGCGACGGACGCGGGCCGCGAAGGCGAGTTGATCTTTCGCTATATCTTGTCGCTCACTCAGTGTGAAACGAAACCGGCAGAGCGATTGTGGCTGAGTTCCTTAACGCCCGATGCGATCCGAACGGCATTCCGTTCGCTGCGTCCGCTCGCCGATTACGACAACCTCTACGCGGCCGCGAAGTGTCGCAGCGAAGCCGACTGGATCGTCGGACTCAATGCCACTCGCAACTACACGGTGCGATTCGGGACCTCGGGAATTCTATGGAGTCTGGGCCGGGTGCAGACGCCGGTGTTGGCGATGATCACCCGTCGAGACGACGAAATTCGCACCTTCATTTCGCAGCCGTTCTGGGAACTGCTTACGAAGTATCGCGACGTGACGTTTCGCTACACCGGTGATCGCTTCGACCAGCAGCTCGCCGCCGATCGGCTGCTGGCCAAGGTCAAACCGCATCCACTCACGATTGGCAAGGTCCAGCGAAAGCCGGAGACATCGGCACCTCCCCAGCTCTATGACTTGACGGAATTGCAGCGAGACATCAACCGCCGCTACGGGCTGTCGGCTGCCGATACGCTCGCCAGCGCCCAGTCGCTCTACGAGAGTAAACTCATCACGTACCCGCGAACGGATTCACGTTACTTGAGTGCGGATATGCAGAAAGAGGTTCCCGCGACGCTCAAAAAGTTGAAAGCGATCAAGCCCGATCAGATCGCCAAGCTCGACCTGAGCAAGCTCGTATTCGGTGGCCGAATCATCAATAGCGCCAAGGTCACCGACCACCACGCGATCATCCCGACGGGAAATGTGCCGACGGGTTTGCGAGATCGTGACCAAAAGGTGTTCGATGCAATCGTCATACGGTTCATCGCCGCGTTCTATCCTCCGTGCGTCAAGGAGATCACGACCGTCGATGCGGCGGTCAAGGAGACACCGTTTCGTGCTCGCGGCGTCCGCGTCGTGTCTGCCGGATGGACGGAACTTTATCCGCGAAAGTCGTCGGAGAACGAAAGCGAGGACGAGCAATCGTTGCCTGAGTTCATTCCCAAAGAGACCGGTCCTCACTGGCCATTCATCAAGTCGGGGCAAACGTCGCCGCCCAAGCACTTCACTGAGAACACGTTGCTCGGGGCGATGGACACGGCGGGTAAACTCGTTGACGAAGCGGAGTTACGTGAAGCACTCAAGGAGAAAGGACTGGGCACGCCCGCGACCCGCGCAGCGATCATCGAAACGCTGCTGCGCCGCCAATACATCTCGCGTGATAAGAAGAACCTTCTCGCGACCGATCTCGGCCGATATCTGATTTCACGGGTGCGTGACGATCATCTCAAGAGCCCCGAAATGACCGGCGAATGGGAATCGAAGCTCAACCAAATCGAAGCGGGCAAGTTATCCGCCAGCGGTTTCATGAACGACATTGCCGAATACACACGGCGGATCATTCGGAGTAGCGATAACGTGTCGATCGATAGTGAACGGATCGGCGATTGTCCACGGTGCGGCAAGCCGATCATCGCCGGCAAGCAGGCGCTCGGATGCTCGGACTGGCGCGCGGGTTGCAAGTTCGTCCTGCAGCCCGTCTATCGCGAACGCGAACTCGAGCGACGATCCTTGCGCGAGTTACTGCAACACGGTGTGACCAGCGACAGTCTCGATTTCGGCGACGGTCGCAAGGTCATCCTGGGTCTGGCACCGGGCGGCGCGATCGTCGAGATCCCGTTGCCTCAAGGCAATGAGCAATCCGCCAACGCACCGACCGCGAAACGTACCACCGCGAAACGTCCCGCCGCGCGGTCGACGAAGACCTCCGTCTCCGCCAAGCCGGCGAAGAAAACGACCCGCAAGACGTCATCAAGGACGCCTGCAAAAACATCATCAAGGACATCCACGAGCACCCCTGAAAAAGTGGATTCCACCGCAACCGATCTCGGCGGTTGCCCGCTGTGTGACGCCCCGGTCATCGAGCAACTGAAATCGTTTAGTTGCAGTCGCTGGAGCGACGGTTGCTCCTTGACGGTGCGGAAAACGATCTCGGGCAAAAAGATCACCGCGAGCATGGTCCAGGCTCTGCTTCGCGACGGCAAGACCGGCTCGCTCGAGGGTTTCAAATCGAAAGCGGGCAAACCGTTCTCGGCACGCTTAGAACTTCGCGAGGGAAAGACGGAATTGGTGTTCGATCCCTAGTCACGTTTCAACACGACATCCTCGCGGCCACTGATGGTGAATATCCCGCGCCAGACGTCGTCGCCTTGATCGCTAGGCACGGCACCGGCCCAGCCGTCACCTGTTGCGACGACCGTTTTACCCCGCCGCGTCATCAATCCGGCCATGGGCTGGTCCTCGGCGTATTCATAGTCAGCGGGCTTGGTCCAGGGAACCGCTCGTTCGGGGCGGACTTCGACGATGGCCACTGTGTTTGAAGTTCCGTCAAGGATCTGGCGGAAACCGTGTTCATGCTTGCCACCGAGCAAGGGAGTCTCGTTGGCGGGTGCGAGTAGCGTTGTCAGACCTTGCTCGATTCCAGGTTCGATCAAAGCCATCGGGGCTTGATAGACGGCGGGAATCTCTGGCAAGAGCGATCGGTTGTGCTCGCTATCCCATGGTTCGTCGAGGTGAAATTTGTTGAACAGTTCGACGTACTCGCCATCACCGATGAACGGAAGCAAGTGCACTCGCCAACTCAAACCGAGTCGCTGCGAGTGATCCGCATGCTCGGCAAATGGAGGCACTCGATTGTGGCTGGCATGGTATTGGTGAACGGCCCACAACAACGTGGACATCTTACTTTGAATGCGGTCGTTGAGTGAATTCTCAAAGCCCACGCTCAGCAAGCGAATCATACTCACCATGGCATCGGGTCTTTGCCCTTCACCTCCGAGCGTGAACGTGACTCGGTCGCCAGCGACTTCACTTTTAAACAGTGAGGTATCCGTCGCGGGAAATTCCTTCGCTTGGGGGTCGACCCAAAGTCGGTACAGCGCCAAACCTACGTGTGGAAGTTGACTCTGCACCCGCATTGCCGATTCAAGGTCGGGACACTGGACCATGCATTTGAAGATGCCGCGATCCGCGTCCACTCCGATCGCCAGCCACTTTACCGATTCGATCCAAGCAAGTGATGGACCGCCCGGCAAAACACGATCGATCGTCGGTCGTGTTTCAGCAAAGACGCGGCGGAAAGATTCTGGCAATGCCACGACCCAGCGAACCGGATATTCCGCGACGGCATCGAGTCCAGGACGCAATGACTCGTCAGTGCTCGAGTCTTGAATCGGTGTTTGACCCTCCACCGCCTGGTCCAAGTCCGCTAAGAACGCGGGGAACAACTGGCGGAGCAAATGATGGCCGTTAGCGTTTTGGTCCTGCGCGATACGCTGAAGCAGGGGTTGAATGGCTTCGACGCTGCGACGTTCGTTCGGATTCAATCGCTCAATTAGGGAAGCGGGAAAAAGTTTCGCTAGCGACGACCCGCCATCGATCTGTAAGCTTTCTCGCCAGATTGATTTTTCTCGGTCTCGCTTCGCTGTTTTGCGATTGGCTGGCGTAGCTGGGGCTTCGGGAGAGTCTGCCTGCGGCTTCGCCGCTTCCAGCAAGATCTCGAGGCTTTCATCACCATTGAAGGCTGCGGTGAGCGTTGCCTTGCCGCTTTGCACCGACCATGCGAAGGGATCGTCGGTAACGGGATCGTGGGGAGCTGGCAACGAGAGGTCGCTCAACGCTTCCGGCCACTGCGAATCATGCTTTGCCAAATGGTCACGAATCGATTCCACGGTTTGCAGCAGTGCGAGTCGCTGCTGCAAACGCCAACCCGCTTCGACCACCGGTCGTTCGACCCTCGGGGCGACCCAGTGGATGGTATTGCTCAGCACCGGATAGAGGTCGCTCGCGCGTTCTTGGCGTTTGCGTCCAGTGCTGATCATCGCTGCCTGGGCCGACGTCGGTGCATGGACGAGCTGGGCGGCCTCGCGACTCGCTGTCTCGTACATCCGCACCACCGCCAGAAAGAAAGCTTGAGTTGCCGGCAGCTTGTCGAGCTGTTCATCACTCATGTCACATTCATTGAGCAAGTACGCTTCAACTTCTGGTCCGGCCGAAGCGATGAACAGCGATGCACCGAGCATCCCGGCGGACTTGAAACGTTTGACCAAATTGCATTCGTCGCCCATCAACGGCATCACCTCGGCCAAAAATTCGGACCAATCCGTTTCAGCCAGGGGGACGAGTCCGATCTTGCGCAGCGGTCGAACCTGTAAGAAAAGCAACTCAGTCTCGAACTCCATCGCTCGCGATGCGTCGACCAGGGGATTGGGTAGTTCAGCGATGGCCCAGTACAAATTGGGACTGCTCGGCTCAGCGACGAGATAGAGGGCATCGTCAAAGCTCGATTGAGCAATCGTGCGGCCAATCAGCGTCGAGACCAAGAACGGTTCGGCGGAGAGTTGGTGGGCAAGTTGCAGATTCTCGCCAATGATCGTCCTGGCAGCCGCGAAATCACCCTCCGCGATCGCCAGTCGACACCGCAGTGATTGGTTGCGACCGAGTTGTCGCAGCGCCTGGATCTCGGAGAGCCGGAATTCGGCAATGTTATCGATGGTACGAATGTCGCGATCGAGGTCAAAGTTTCGGCATCGGGCAGCTTGATGCAGCAATTCAGGCTGGAAATTCGAATAGGACAGATATTGCTCAACATCCTGGAGGGGCAATTGGCTGGGTGGCATCTCCAGCCAAACCCAAGGTGCGGGCTCAAAGTTGGGTTCGCTACTCATTCGCTCGGCTTGCTCGGAATGAAATCTCGCAATCGCTTGTTGGGAGGCTGTTTGCTCGAGGAAACCCAACGCCTTGAGATACCAGATCGCGGCGTTGGCGTCTCGCATTTCGTCATCCCTGGGTAGGAGACGTGGGGAATCAAGAGTGGCATTTTCAGCCGCTGGATAAATTGTCACCTCGCGACGAAGTAGTTTGCCGCGTGGAGATTCGTATTCCTTCCAGCCATCTTTTTCACCTCGCAAGACTTCGCCGGATGTGTCCGGCGACTGTGCTGCAGACGGCATGCACGGAACCGTGCAGACAAGCATCACACTCGGGATCAGAAACCATTTCAAGAGTTGCCGTTTCATCGTTCATGCCTCATTTAGGATTTGATCGATCAGTTCCCGCCGGGTCATCGGCGGCGGAGAACGGAAACGATCGGGGCTCAATTCGTCGAAGTATTGTTTTTCAGCGTGACCTGAAATGCTTTCTTTAGTGCCAGGAATGCTTGGCCCGTCCGCCATCTTGCTGGGATCGCTTCGAACCGTAAGTAAGGCAAAATCTTGCGAGTACAGACGGTCTCGCAGCGGCGAAACCGAAGACAAAACCCATCGCTCGGACGAGGCGTCATCAGGCGTCAATGCAGCAGGTAAATGCTGCTCGAGAATGAACGCGGACGAAGCTGGGACACCCGCTGCGGTTGGCTCTGGCCCAGAGCTCCTCCAAGCGACCACGAGCAGCAGCATCGCCG
>JBBSJZ010000137.1:0-12036 GCA_038256795.1 Pirellulales bacterium
TCGTTCGACGCGAATGTCGACGGCTCCGTCACAGTCGACACACTCGAGCGCGTTGGTGAGCAGGTTCAAGACCACTTGCCGAATCTCCTGCGGATTGACATCCGCGTACATCGATTCACCGCACGACGTCCGCAGCGTTTTGCAGCGATACTTGCCAACTTTGCTGACCATGTCGACAACGTCACTAACCAACGTCGATAAATCCGTCGACGCACGCCTGACTTCACCGAGGCGGCTGAAGTCGAGCAATCGCTCCGTGATCCCTTTGCAACGAAACGCTTCGTCTTGGATGCGTCGCAGGTTCATGTGCAGCTCAACCACCATCTCGGCATCGAGCTGATGATTACCAGGATCATCTGCCGCGATGTCCTGGAGTCGCGATTCGAGTGACTCGGCACTCCAGGCGATTGTGGCGAGCGGATTATTGATTTCGTGGGCGACACCGGCTGCCAGAAACCCGACACTGGCGAGTTGTTCATTCTGAATGACTTCGCGACTCCGTTGGCGGACCTGGCGATCGAGATCATTGAACACGGCGTCGAGTCGTCCGTAGGCACCTTGGAATTTATTGGTCATGTCATTCATCGCCTCGGCAAGCTCGCATAATTCGTCACCCGTGCCGAGATCGATGCGATGCCCGAGTTGTCCACCCGCGACGAGACGCGATCCGTCCAGCAGCGTGCGAAAGGGCTGGACGATTAACGACGTGAATAACCAAATCAGGGCCGCGACGAGAAACAACGCCAGCCCGAATGATACCCAGGCTGCGGCGATCCAGACGCGGTACTGACCGCGCACATCCCCACTGAATTCCGCCATGCCGCGATGGATGATTTTGAGATGCTCGCGAGTGCATTCCACCAGTGGGTCGAGGCTGCTTCGAAAATCCTGCTGGCCGGTCGCGTCCACCACACTCAGTCGTTGATGTGATTGGTTGAATTTTTTCCAAAGCTCTTCGATCTTGTCGAAACTATCGCGGCGCACCCGTGTGTCGATGAAGAGGGAGTTGCCTTGAACGTCCGCACGAATGGCGTCATCGTATTTTGCCAGCGCGATCCCGAACCCAATGGTCGCTCCCTCGAGTGCGTCACGCTCATGCTTGATCAGCGGCTCGCCCAGCAATGACGATTCGATCATGCCTTCCTGGTGCAACAATTGCGACAAACGATAATGGCTGTCGCGAAGCGTTTCGGACCAGCGACTGAGATCGTGGGCGAGAGGCAATTCATTCGCTCGTCGTCCGACGGATTCAGCGATATTGCGGTAGCCGTACAAACCCCAAAAACTGCTCGCCGCGAGCACGCTCACGATTGCTGAGAGCAACATGAGTGCAACGAATAGTTTGGTGCGAATGGAGCGTCGTCTGAGCACGCCGATTCCCTCCCTGGTTTCTGGCTCGTGAAACTTCCTCTCGTGCAACACTATCGTTCCGGCCGGGTCACGGCAAGATGAAACCGGAGAAACGGTTCGTTTACTAGTTTCGCTTGCTCGTCGGCAATGTCACGATCGCCTGAGTACCGATTCCGGGCTGGGAACGAAAATCGATGTCACCGCCGAGTTTTGACACGACGTTTCGCGTCAGAAATAAACCGAGCCCGATTCCACGTCCCGGTTCCTTGGTCGTGAAGAACGGGTCACCCGCACGCCCGAGAACATCCGCCGTCATGCCTTGGCCCGAATCCGTGACGACGAGGCGAACGACATCCGCTTCGACGCGTGATTCGACCTTGACGCGGCCTTCAACGCCGCTCGCGTCGAGCCCGTTGTGAATGAGGTTGCGGACCGCTTGAGCGACCGCCTCCTGGGGCAACCACAGCGTTTGGTTCTCGACCGCTTCGGGACCGTCGATCACATCCACGCGGTGGGGATCGCGAACGCCTTCGAGCGTCGCGTCAATGAGCTCGCCAACGGTCGTGTGATCCCAACGCTGGGCCATCGAGTCCCCCGCTGCGGAACGCATTCGTTGCAAAATTTGGCGACACATTTCGAGTTGACCGTCGATCAGCCGCAAGTCGTGATCGACCGAGTCGGGCTTGTCACAATCCTCTAAATGCCGCGACAATTCTCGCACAATCACGTCGATCGTCGACAGCGGCGTGGCGAGCTCATGCGCGGCACCCGCGGCGAGCGTGGTCAGCCCTTCGAGACGCTCGCTCGCGGCTTGCGCGGCTTGGGTTTTGAGCAATTGGGACTCACGAGCTTTGAGCTCACCGGCCGTCCGCGTCACGAAATACGTCACCACGCTGCTGCATGCCGTGAAGGCGAGCAATAGTCCAAAGCGGCGTAGCGGTACGCCACTTTCCGGCCATGGGTGCGTGATGCCAGCGATCGGGATGCTGTCGAAAATGAGAAACGTGTAGCCCACGATCGCGAGTGTCGTCAGCCACCATGCGCAGTTCGGACGCAGCATCACGCCACCGACAGCAAGGTTGACGAAGTAAAAAAAACTGAACGGATTATCCGCACCGCCGCTGAGGAACAACATACTCGTTAGTGTCGCCAAGTCCGCGATCATCAACCCGAACGCGACGGTGTGCTGGCGATCGACCACATCGCTCGCACTCGGGCGAAGCAAGTGGTTCGCGTCGATCGAATCGTCCGCCGACGTGACTTTGCGAAGCCACCACCAATAAACGCAATTACTCAGCGTCGTGATACTGACAAGCGTCAACAGCGGCGCGAGCGGTAACTCCGCACCGGCAATTAAACTGGCGGCAAGAATCGTCAACAATTGCCCCACGATCGCGAATGATCGCAAGTGCAATAGCCAAGTGCTGGAGCCGAGCCGAGCGGGTATAATCAGCGGTGCGAACAAGGGGTGGCTCAATCGAAAACGGGTCTGAACCTCTGCTGACCGAGAGGCCTCAATCGGAGTTGCGACGCGTCAGTTCATCACGCAACTTCGCGGCGAGTTCGTACTGTTCTTGCTCCACCGCCAATGCCAATCGTTCGGGCAAGGTTTGACCGACCGCGTATTCGTTGCGCAGCGATTCACGAAGCTCGATCAAACGCACCACCAACTCGTCTTCGTCAAAGTGCTCTAGCGCCTCGTGCTTGACGAAGAACTCGCGCAGCGTTTCGAGTCCGATATTGATCGCTTGCACGGCATGCTCGGCGGAGTTTTCCTCCAATTCGCCGAGCGCCGACGCCTGGGTACGATGAAACAGGACGAACGGCCGATACTGCTCGTGCGTTCCCGTCCACTCCTCGTCGGGACTCATCTTACCGCTGAGATCCATCATTCTTAGGGTGTGATCGGCATCCATCACCGCGCGATGGTAATACTGCAACCTCAACCAACAAATGCGGCGGTGGTAGAACTGCATGAACTCGCGGTCAACTTCGCCACATTCGGCCTCCGTCAACTCGCGATCGGGGTCCGCCAAGTGTTGTAATTGGAGGTACTCGAGGTACGTCTCGCAGCCTTCCATTTGGGCGCCGTCGGGGCGTCCGGTGGTCTCGAGCTGGAGGATTCCCATGTCGACCCGCATTTGGATGACATCGCGTCCATCCTTTCCCTTGATCAGTCGCACGTTGAGCGTGGACGGATCAAAAGCCCACTTCGACAGCAAGTCGTCGATATGTGATCGTCGCTTCATCAAGCCAATTTTCAGCAGCAAACCAGGGGTCAAAAATATGCGGCGTGTGACCGCAAAGCACACAGGATACTTCCTCGGCCTTACAGGTCACACTATAGCAGCCCCACGGGGCAAGAAAAGCATCACCGTTCGATCGCGATCGATGCCGTATTTGCGGAAATGCGGAAACCCGTCAGTCTTCAATCGTCACCGCGAAATCCTTGCCGCCCAGACTTCTTGTCGGACTGTTGGCGTTTCGCATCCAACCGACGCCGCTTACTGCCGAGGGTCGGCCGAGTCGCTTTGCGGGGTACTGGTGGCGACTGGCACTCCAACAACATGGTGACCAATCGTTGCCGCACGTCAGCAAGATTCCGAATTCGGTCGCGATACCGATCGCTTTGCAGCACCAAATCACCTTCGCGCGTGATGCGGTTTCCGAAGCGATTGGTCAATCGTCGTCGCCACCCTAAATCGATCCGATCACATTTCTCAGGATTGAAACGCAACGTCACCTTGGAGTTGACCTTGTTCACGTTCTGGCCGCCTGGGCCGCTGCTGCGCGCCTGGGACACGTCCATCTCGCCCGCGAGGATCGTTAATCTCGCGTTCACGTAGAGATCAGTCGACATCGGAGGCGGTTCCGTGAGATGAAGGTTCAGCGGATGGACGAACGGCCAGGGGGCGGTCGTCGATCAACATCCGCACCGCCGGCGTTTCCAAGTCATCAAACTGGCCACCACGGATACAGCGAATGCAGGCGATGAGCGCACTGGCGCCCATCAATATGGCGACTGGCAATGCGACGAACAAAACACTCATGTTGACAATCTTTAGCCTTGAACGTCGCTGCGTCAATGATGATGATTCTGGCTTGCACCGGCAAAGGTTCGCGATGCGAGCACCATCGATAGCACCGATAGCGAGCTCACCGGCATCAACACCGCCGCCACGAGCGGGCTGATGTAACCCGTCGCAGCCAAGCAAACCGCCAGAACGTTGTAGGTCAGCGAGATCGCGAAATTCCAGCGGATCGTTTTGACGGTCCGTTGACACGCTTCGACGAGCTCCGTCAATTGAGTCAAGTTGCCACTCGCGAGGTATATGGGCGCCGCATCGAGGCTGACCACCGCGCCACCGCGGATCGCGATGCCAACGTCGGCGGCCGCGAGTGCCGCCGCGTCGTTGACTCCGTCGCCCACCATCAACACCGTCTCTCCCGTCAGCTTTGAATCGCGGATTTGTGCCAATTTTTCTTCGGGCATCACGCCGCCTCGAACCATCTCCGCGGCAATACCCAACCGGCTCGCGACTCGCTCGACGGTTTCGACGTGGTCTCCCGAAAGCACGCCGACATGCCAGCCAGACTTCTGTAGCGATTGAACCACCTCCGCCGCGTCATCACGAATGGCATCCTCAATGGCTGCAATCGCGACCACAACACCATCCACGGCCATCCACAACGGGCTCGCACCGGAGGCAATGATTTCGCGGCTCAGCTCACCATGAACGGTGGAAAGGTGCGGTGCTATTTGCTGCACGAATGATTGATTGCCCAAGCACACGCTGTGCCCGTCTACTTCGCCCTGCACCCCAGAACCGGGAATTTGCTGGACACGACTCGCTGTGGGAATTAACAACTGGCGTTCGCTCGCGGCAGCAGTGATTGCGGATGCGACCAAGTGACGCGATTCAATTTCGACGGCGGCGGCCATCGCCAACGACTCATCGCCACCGTGCCAGTGAGTGACGCGGAGTCGACCCACCGTCAATGTTCCTGTTTTGTCGAACCAAATCGTTCCCGCGCGGTTGATTCGCTCGAGTGAATCGGCGCCTCGGATGAGAATTCCACGACGCGCACAACGGCCGATGGCGACGGCGATCGCCAGCGGTGTCGCTAGCGCGAGTGCACACGGACAGGCGACGATGAGCAGCGCGATTGCGTGGTCCACCGCCGCGATTCTGTCGATGTGCCACCAATACGCGAACGTCGCAATCGCGATCAACACCACGCGGACGACAAACTTAGCACCGATCGAATCCGCGAGCTGGACGATCGGCGCCCGCTCCGCCGCAGCTTCTTCGATCATGCTCGCGATCCTACCGACCCGGCTGTCTCGACCCACGGCTTGCACGCGCACATCGACCGCGGATTGCAAATTGCAGCTGCCCGCTTCGACGCTATCGCCAACGCTCGCCTCAACCGGTCGGCTTTCACCGGTCACGAGCGAGCGATCCACCAACGTTGCACCGACTTCGACCACACCATCGGTCGGGAACACGTCGCCGGCATCAACGCGAACCATGTCGCCACGGACGAGAGAATCCGCGAGCACACGAATGACACTTCCATCGGACGAGATCTTGTGGGTGACACGCGGTGTCAATCGCATCAATAGTGCGACGGACTCGGTGGCACGACGCTGTTGTCGAAATTGGATCCAGCGACCGACGAGCAGCAAGAACACCAGCATCGCGACACTATCAAAGTACGCTTCGCCATGCTGCGTGATGGCGGCGACCACACCCGCAATCGCACCAACGCCCAAACCCAAAGCCACCGGTAAATCCATGTGCGGCGTCCGCGTTCGGATCGATGCCCAGGCACCGCGAAAGAACGTGCGACCTGGAAATGCGACGCTGATCACGCCGAGGATTACGCCCGCCCAGTGCAGTAGCCAACGCTGGTCGGCCGCGATTCCCGAGAATGTGCCCGCATAGAGCGCGACCGCTAGCCACATCGCATTCATGGCGCAGAAACCTGCGGCGGCAATGCGAATCAAGTGCCGACGATTCTCCGCCGCATCCCGTTGTTGGCGCTGCGATTCGACGAGCGGCGACACCTGGTATCCCAACTGGGAGACCAACGTCGCGACCTCGCTGAGCTTCACCAATTCGGGATCGTAAATCGCTTCGAGCGTGTGATCGCTCAACCGCACTCGCGCCGAATGCCAACCGGGCTGCCTCGCTGCGGCCCGTTCGATCAACCAGGCGCAAGCACCACAATGCAGTCCCTGGACCGCCAGTCGGCTGCGCACGAGCCCATCGCCACACGCCAGCGGCACGCTCTCGCCAAGCGTCATCGGATCGTCGAGGTCATCGAATCGGACCGACGGCGTGATCGCCTCACCCCGCGATCCACCGAGTTGATCACGTAGCGCGTAGTAATCGCCCAAGTCCCACTCGCGAATCAAGTGGTACGCGCCGCGGCAACCTTCACAACAGAACGGCAACTCGCCGAGCTTCGCCGGCGGCGATGGCAAACCGCAATGAGCACAAGCCACGGCAACTCGTGCCGAGTCAGATGCCGAGAACGGATTTTCTACCGTCGCCATGGCTCACTCACTCACTCACTCGTCGCCGGAGGGCTGCAACATGGCAGCGGCTCGTCGGCGAGCATCTCCAATGTCCGGCTCGCATCCGCATCACCCGGAACATCACTCACGTCACCAGCCTTATCAGCAAGCGAACTCATATCCGCCGCCGCGCGTCCGGTCGCGGTGTACAGGCCCGTTATCAACAGCAATAGTGCACCGACGATGGGCAATGCCGAGCGAAAACGCGGCGCCACCTTGAAGGCGCCAAGCACCAATGCCGTTAGCGCCGGTAACGTCCCCAACCAAAACGCGATCATGACGAGTACCGCCGACAACGCGGTTCCCGTACCTGCGGCGACGAGCAAAAACAAATATAGCCAACCGCACGGAAGTAACGTCGTTAGCGTCCCCGCGGCGAACGCTCGGCCACTGGGCGGCAATCGATTCACCGTCGGCCGCGTTTTGGCAATCACCCCGCTGATACGGACGCCAAGCCCTCTCGCCGGAGCAATCGCTGGGACTTGGGTTGCCGGAATATTGACATTTTCCTCCGCGATGGCTTGCGATCGCCACCACGACACCAATCTCATCACACCGAGCGCGATCATCACTCCGCCGGCCACCCTCGCGGCGGCGGATTGGATACCCAACCAGTGTCCACCCGCCGATAATGCGGCGCCCGCAACGCCAGCGAAGACGCCGGCAACAACGTACGTCGTCAGCCGACCGAGGTGGTACATCGTCAATCGCCGCGCGGCGCCAGATTTCACATTCGCCGATCCCGTCGCCATGAGTGCGAACGGGCCGCACATACCAACACAATGCAGGCTGCCCATGACGCTGGCCACGATCACGGCGAGAATCAATTCGCTTGAAACAATCGCGGTCGACACTAGCCCTGTTCCTTGTCGCGATTCGTGTCGATCGTTCGACTGATTTGGAATTGTTCGTCATCACCCCGAGTGCCGCCCAACTCAAACTGCCACAAGCCCTCTCGCCGCATCGGGACCGCGGCCGTGTAGTGACCATCTTGGTGCGACCGCAGCGACAATCGCACGGGCTCCCCGGCACGAGCATGGTGGAATGCACGCAGGTGGAGCGACGCATCCTCGATCGGCTGGCCGCTGCGGTCCGTGAGCTTGACCACGATCGTTCTCGCACCCACCGCATCCGCCGCGGCGCTCAACTCAATCGACGCGGTCCAGCCCAACTCATCGCTCGCCGTTTGAATTTGAGTTGAATCGTCCCAGTGCATCGCTTTTTCATGGTAGTCGGGAACGACGGCGAATGACGGATCACCCGTTGCAAGGATCACGGCAACGATACCCATCGCGACCTGGCCGCCTAGAAATGCGATCACAAACGCGCCCCAAATCAAGGGAGCTCGGCGATGCCAAAAACTCTCTTGGGACTGGGGGTCATTCGTATCGTTCGGATTTGCTGCGGTCGACAACGGATTCTCCGACGTTAATTCTTGGGGCCGAGTAAACGATACTCGAGCGTTTTGCTATTCCCGGACTGGTCATCGACTTGAATCGTCGCATCGATATGTCCCGTCCGCGCCGTCAAGCGACTCGGTAAAGTGATCATCACGGGTACAACGCTCGTCGCACCGGGCTCGAGAGTCAACCCCGACTCATCAACCACATCGATCGCCAAACCTTCCGGCACGGGCGCAGTGATCGTGTAGACCTGTGCTTCGTCCGAGCGGTTGACGAGGCGCACACGCAGCGAATTTCTCAATTCACCCTTGGGGCCTCTCGTGTAGGGAATGCCGCCGGCGCGAAGCAACCGAGCGTCGAACGAGTACTTTGTCGACAACACCGCCAAGAACGCGATCCCGACACCGGCCAATAGCAGCGGATACAGCACCGTTCGCGGTCGCAGCATACCACTCGGTTTCTGTTCAAGTTCGTCTTGAGACGTGTAGCGAATCAAGCCTTCGGGTCGACCCACCTTGCGCATCACATCGTTGCATGCGTCAATGCACTGAGTGCAATTGATGCACTCCATCTGTAACCCGTCTCGAATGTCGATGCCGGTGGGACAAACCGCGACGCAACGATTGCAAGCGACACAATCGCCCTTGGATTGCTCGCTAGCGTCGGCTTTCTTGGACACCTTGCCGCGAGGTTCGCCGCGACCATAGTCATAGCCCACAATGAGGCTGCGTCGATCCAGCATCACCGATTGGAATCGGCCGTAGGGACAAGCGATCAGACACATTTGCTCGCGAAAGTACAGAAAGTCAAACAACATTGCGGCTGTCGTCCCGAACATCAACAAGAACGCGAACGGGTGGTCGATCGGCGAACTTCGAATCCATTGGCTGAGCCGATCCGTGCCGACGAAGTACGCCAAGAACGTGTGCGCCAGCAGCATTGAAAAGACCGTGTAAATCGCGAACCGTGCCAATTGCTTGAGCGGTCCGATGATCTTCTGTGGCTTGCCGCCGCGACCGACCGTGCCTTCAAACAATCGATCGATGGGACGAAATAGGAACTCCATGTACACCGTTTGCGGGCAACCCCAACCGCACCACACACGACCGCTCAGCGCCGTCATCAAGACGACGCTGAGAAACAAACCGACCATCCCGAGTGCCAACAGCGGTGTATCCGTTGGCAAAAAAGTGTGCCCCAAAACCGTGAACTGGCGCGCCGTAATGTCCAGCAAAATGATCGGTTTGCCACCGATCCGCAGATGAGGCAACGCGACAAAGAAAGCAATCAAGGCATACGCCACGACGCGGCGCCGCTTCCATAACCGGCCCGTCGACAGCGATGGACGAATCCAGCGCCGCGAGCCGTCACTTTCCAACGTGCTGAGCACATGCTGAGGCGACTCCAGGAGCGAACCCGTGCCCGATGAATTCGCGACGGAGCCGATGCCGGTGACAATCGGCAGCTCGCGTGTATTTGAGGGTTCACGGGACGACGTCATTTCAGCTTCACTTTACCGGTCGAGCGGGTGTCGTGGGTGATCATTCGCTACTTCGCAACCGGTTCGTCGCTCGCCGGTGCTTCAGGCTCTGGCACATATTCGGGCCATGCCGCGATCGCGCGGCCTTCGGGCCCCTTGGCGCCCGCACCAGGATCACTGCCGCGCAAACTCGCGACGTATGCAGCCACCAGCACTCGTTCGTTCTGTTCGAGACGATTTTTCCAAGACGGCATCGCGCCAGCCGCTGCACCGTTATTGACGATCTTGTAGAGATCTTCGATCGACTTCACGTTCTTGAAGGCTTCGTCAGTCAAATTCGGCCCGACCAGTCCGCCGCCGACTGCACCGTGGCAAGATACACAATTCGTCTTGAAGACCCTCTGACCAACTCGGACCCAGCTCGGGTCGGACATGTACTTGACCAGTGTCGCGGAGTCGCCGTCGAGTTCGCCGATCTCGGCAAATTGCAAGCGGGCGTTTGCGGCCACTGCCGAGCCGTGCATATCCGCGAGCGTTCGGCCCTCGGCACCAAAGTGGTAGAACGCCCAATACGGCGGTGCGAATAACACCGTCACGACAAACAACCACTTCCACCAACCCGGTAGCGGGTTGTCGTACTCCTGGATGCCGTCGTAATCATGTCCGGTGAGCTCATACGTCGCATCGCCTGCGAACGTACTCATCACGGCTTGGACGCCTTCGGCGCTCGCGGTCGCCTCCGGATGACTGGACGTTTTCGGATTCTGACTACTCATCGCGTGGATCCTCCACATGATCGGACAAAGGAATCGACGCGTAGCGATGGCTGCTGCTCGGCTTGAGCCGCACGACCGCGTAACTCATCAATGCAAACGCGAAGCAAAACAGTGCCAATGCCACCTCGGCAAAAAAACTGTAGTCAATCGATTGGATTACGTCTCGGAGCATCTTGAAAGTTGGGGAATGAAGGAATGTGGGGACTAAGTATCGTTCTGCAACTTGCTATGGCGCCGACGTTTCTGCGACTTCGACCACAGCGGCACCTGGGGAATTAACCGGTGCCTCGGCGGGCGTGGTAACCGCAGCAGGCTTGAACAAGTCGACACCGAGTCGCTGCAGGTATGCGATCAATGCCACGGCTTGCGTGTCGATCACCAGTAGCGGTTTCTTGCCCGGACGCTGCACCATCACCGGACCACCCTGGGAAACAATGTCCGCGGCGACAACCTCCGCTTGGGCGCGTGCGATCTCGGCCGCATCGGTAAGTTCTTTGTCGTAGGGAGCCCCCAGTAGGTGAGCGGCCCAAACCCGGTCCTGGGTCTTCTTAAAATCGATTTCCGTGACGAGCAAGTGCTCGAACGTCGGCATCACGCTACCAGGCGACACCTGCTCCGGATTCTCCAGGTGCAACCAGTGCCATAAACTGCTTTGCTTGCCACCTTCGCGAGCCACGTCAGGCCCGATGCGACGGCTGCCCCATTGGAAGGGACGATCGTAGATGAACTCGCCCGGTTTGCTGTACTCGCCGTACCGTTTGGTCTCGGCGAGCATCGGACGAATTTGCTGGCTATGGCAGTTGTAACAGCCCTCGGAAACATAGATATCTCGTCCTGCCAGTTCGAGCGGCGTGTACGGCGTCACACTGGCGATTGTCGGTACGTTGCTGCGAATCAAAAATGTCGGCACGATCTCGAACAAACTCGCTGCGACGACCGCGATCACCACAAACACCGTGAACCGAACGGGCAATCGTTCCCAGCGGCGGTGCCAACCCATTTGCGACCAAGAATCCAAACTCTTCGCGGCATCGAGGACCGCTACGTCCTTGAGCCTCGACGTGATCACCGGGTCCGTCGCCTCGGGCTGGGCACTCAGCGGCAAGGCTGAATAAACGGGCACTTCATAAACGGGCGGACGAGTCGTCCAGGTCATGAAGTAATTGACGCACATCATCAATATCCCCGAAACGAACATCGCCCCGCCAAGCACACGTACCCACCACAGCGGCACGATGGACTGGACCGTTTCGATGAAGTCGGGATACGCGAGGCGACCGGTTTCATCCATCGCTCGCCACATCAAGCCCTGCGTCACCCCAGCCGCGTAGATCGGCAGGATGTACATCAGGATACCGAGCGTCGCAATCCAAAAGTGCCAGGTCGCCAACTTGACGCTCCACAGCGTCGTTTGGAAAAGCCGTGGGATCAACCAGTAAATCA
>JBBSJZ010000138.1:0-12029 GCA_038256795.1 Pirellulales bacterium
CTCGCGCCCGCGGGGTACGCGACTGGATGCTTTGGAAAGTGGGGCATGGGTTACTTCGGCACCACGGGTGATCCGCTCAGCCAAGGGTTCGATCGCTTCTTCGGATACAATTGCCAGCGGGATGCGCATTCGTATTTCCCCAAATACCTGTACTCGAATCGTGACCGGGTCATGTACGCGGGCAACGATGGCAAGAAGGTAGGTGCGACATACGCGCAAACCGAGATCCAAGACCAAGCGATGACTTGGATGCGCCAGCATGCCCAACAGCCGTTCTTCATGTTCTATGCCGTGACGCTGCCCCACGGGCGGCACGAGATTGACGATCTCGGCGAGTATTCAGCCGAACCGTGGTCGATGCAGCAGAAATCGTACGCGGCCCAAGTGACTCGTTTGGATCGTGACATGGGTGAATTGATGTCGACGCTCGAGGAACTCGGGATTGCCGAGAACACACTCGTGATATTTAGCGGTGATAATGGCTCCTCGTTCGCACCCCAAAGTGAGATGGGTTCACTTTTCAAACAAGCCGACAATGGATTGCGCGGATTCAAACGCGATCTCTACGAAGGCGCACTTCGCCAAGCCGCGATCGCTTGGTGGCCCAAGCATGTACCGGCGGGACGGGTCAGCGATGAACCGTGGGCGTTTTGGGACGTGATGCCGACGGCCGCAGAATTAGCGGGAATCGTGATTCCCGATTCCGTGCCCACCGACGGGAAGTCATTGGTAACGTTCTTGCACGGCGGCGACGCACCCCAGCGAGATTACTTCTATTGGGAACTGCATGAAGGAAAGCCCATCCAAGCGTGTCGATTCGACGATTGGAAAGCCGTCAAAAATGGTCCCGATGCCGAAATCGAGCTGTACCACTTGGCGAGCGACCCGGGCGAAGCCGAGGACATTGCGGGGAACCATCCTGAGGAGCTTTCACGAGCCAAAACGATCTTTCGCGATGCACACGTGGATGACGTGAATTGGCCTCTGACCGGCAAACCAGCGCAGCGAATGGATTCCGAGAAAGCGGCTTGGGCAGCGACCCGCCAGCGTCTGCAGGATTGAAGTACGTTTCAAGACTTCCGTTTATGGCCGAGGCACGTAGCGATACTGGCCGCCGTTCTTCTCAGCGATCCGTCGCATGCGAGTTTCGCCCTCTTCGCTGTGGTAGCCGATCGTGTGCACGATGCACATCGGGCCATCGTCGCCGAACAAATTGTTGGTGCGATTCTTTTGTTGAAGCAGCTCTTCGATCCGCTGCGGAAATTCGCCATCGGAGAGCAAGAAGATGACATCCGGTTTGAGCGTGAGCGCGAACTCGAGCACTTCGTAGGGATTCTTGCCGCGGTCTTGTTTGATTTGCATCGCCCAACGTTTCAGGGCGAGTTTGCTTTGCGGCGTCGCCTCGACACTGCGTGGTTCATCGACGGTCGAACTCGCTAACCGCATGAAGTCGGGATTGGCATCGAAGAAGATCACGTAAAAACGCTGGTCGGGTTTGAGGAACTCGATGGATTCGAGTAACTCGCGACGAGCAGAATCGAAACCTGCACCCATGCTGCCGCTGCTATCGACCAAATAAACGAAGTGGTTGCCGCCACCTTCGACGCCGCAAAACTGGATTTTGGCATCGACAGCCGAACTCAGTGACATGGCCGCTGCGGATGCCGCGGCGCCGCTCGTCATCTGGCTCACGACGGATGGCGAGGCAAAGAGTGGTGCAGCATCGGATGAAAATTCCGCCACGGCAATCTCGCCGATCGGACTCAGTTCGTATTCAGTCGCGGATTCAGTCGGCTCAGTGGGCGTGACCTCAGGTTCGCTGGTTTCGATCGAGAAGGTTTCCATCGCGACTTCGCTGACGGTTGACGGTGATGCCGTGATAGAGATCTGATCCTTGGGCCGATGCGTCGACAAGGTGAAGCCGGCGAGAATGAGGATGACGACGACGTGAGCGATCGTGCTGACGATCATCGCCATCGGCCGCGATTTCTTGCTGGCTCGATCAGTATCCGTTGCCCGATCATCCGCTGGCACCTCGGGCAGCGTGAATGACGCCTCACTCGCTTGGGACGTTTCGGAGTCCGATCCGATGGACTCTGGGCTGGCGGGATGGCCGAAATGGGGATGCGGCTTGGACGGGCCATCGAATCGCAATTGAGCGGTAGAGTGATCGACACGTTCTCGCCGGCGATCTTGTTCTCGGCGGACATCGTCCCACGATTCGAATCGCTGCCGCGGATACGAGATCGTCGGAGCCAGCGATGATCGAGCGCGGATGCGCTCGACTTTCGGTGCATCGTCTCGCGCGGCTGCGGCGATTTGCTTGGACACCGTTTCGATTTGCAATTCGATATTGGCGGCGTGCGCTTCAAGTCGGGCTGCGGTTGCTTTCTGGCGAATGCGACGCAGTTCAATTCTTAGCCTTTGCAGATGGCTCTCCAAAGATTGGCCCGGGTCGCGTCGCAAGCGGCTTGAAGGTACACCGTCATCGTCTTCCCCGTCGCGCCGCGAGCTTCTTTCGCCGTCGCCGCTGGATTGATGATCAACCATCGCTTGCGTACCTGTGTAGGACCCATGTGTTTCACGCTTGCAAGCTCATTGTGGGGCATTCAATGCGAATCGCAAGAAAAAAGCGATCAAGAATTGCGATCGGTCTTTCGGCAAAATTCAAAGATTTGTTAAAGGTCGGTCGAAGTTCAGTTTTTGCCCCCCAGGAATGGGATTTGTAAATGCGTCGCAATCTCCTCGCGGTCCTCTCGATCGTTTGTCTTTTCGCAGTCCTCAGCGGCTGTCGCCAAACGACGACCGGATTCAACGGGACCCAGCTCACCCCGGTGAACCCGCTCGCGCCCAACCAAAGTTTGTTCCCAGCACCGGGCAGCAGTGTTGGTCCGATGGGCGGATCCACCCGTGTCCCTCCGCCACCAACCGGCTCCGTCGGCGCATCATCCAACCCATACTTGGGCGGTGCCGTGGCCGGCCAAGTCAATCCATCCCCAAATTTCGGCGCGTTTGCCGCCGCACCGAGCCAGGACACGATCGGCAGCGGCGTCCAAAACGCTGGCTGGACGGAGACCGGTGCCAGCGTTTCGCAACCCTCGATTGCCCCAGCCGGCTACAACGACCGCGGCGGGCCCTCGACAATGAGCGACAACAGCATGACCCGCGGTGGAATGCAGGTCATTGATCTGACCGCGTCGGCACCGCCGATCGGTGCTCCCGCCGGCTACCCTCAAATGCCGTATCAGCCGATGTCGAACCAGCAGTCGATGCCGAACCAGCAGCCGATGCAGTACCAACAGCAGATGCTTTACCCACAGCAAATGAACTCGACTGCCGTCGCGCCGCCGGTTGGCGCTTACGACATGAACCCGCTTGGAAATGACGTCCCAGCTCCACTGGGCTACGGCCCACCTCGAACCATGGCATCGCAGCGAGGCTTCGAGGGACCGCAAAGTCTCGCCACTTCGGCGGCATTTGAGAATGTGAACCAATCCTACGCACCGGCGATGCCGCAAGCGGCGCCGGAATTCGGCTCACGACCGACGCCCGTGACCCGCCAAGCGCCCGCGCCACGTCAACCGCCATCGACCGATCCAGCACCGAGAACGGCTGCGGCGCCGTCGGATGATTTGATGTGGCGTCGACCGGGAACCGGCTTCTGATGCGAACGCTTGGTTCCGCCGGCGGCCCCATGCATCAAGATTGAGAATGTCGTTACGATACGTCGCATGAACGCTTCCCAAGATCCCGCGACTGACAACCTCGTTTTACTGCGCTTTACCGGTGACGATCGGCCCGGTTTGACCGCCTCGCTCTCCGAGGTCCTGGCCTCGTTCGCTTGCCAGATTATTGACATCAACCAAGCCGTCATTCACCAATCGTTGCTCCTGGGAGTGCTCGTCCGAATCCCGACCATGCACCGCGCCGAGGATGTGGTGTTGGCGATGGAAAACTGTGCTCATTCGCTCGAGTTGAGGTGCAAGCATCGCCAGATTGCTGCGACGGACTACGACGGCTGGGTCGATCGTCAAGGCAAGTCGCGATTCATCTTGACATTACTCGCGCGCGCCGTAACGGCCGAGCAGTTTTTGGCGGTGAGCCGCATGCTCGCGGATCAAGGTCTCAATATCGATGTGATCACCCGGCTATCCGGGCGCCCGCCGCGCGTGGTGAGCGATCAATTGACTCGCGCGTGCATCGAGTTCTCGCTCCGCGGTGAGCCACGGGACAAGGCGAAACTCAAGGCCAGCTTGCTCGAGCTTTCCAGCCAACTCAGCCTCGATCTCGCTTGGCAGCGTGATGACGCGTTTCGTCGCAACCGCCGGGTCGTCGCACTGGACATGGATTCGACGTTGCTCAAGGGCGAAGTCATCGACGAACTCGCTCGCGAAGCTGGTGCCTACGACGAAGTCAGCGCGATTACGGAAGCAGCCATGCGTGGCGAGTTGGACTTTGACGAATCGCTACGCCGACGCGTCGCTTCACTCGCCGGGTTGCCGGAAAGCGTGCTACCTAAGATTGCTGAGCGGTTGGAATTGACCGAGGGCGCCGAACGGCTGCTGTCGACTCTGCGGCGATTCGGCTATCGCACCGCCATCCTCTCCGGTGGGTTCACTTACTTTGGTAACTATTTGCAGCAACGACTGGGGATCGACAAAGTTTACGCGAACGAGCTCGAAATCATCGACGGCAAACTGACGGGGCGCGTGATTGGGACGATTGTCAATGCGCAGCGTAAAGCCGACTTACTCGAGCAACTTGCCGATGATGAAGGTGTCGACCGCAAACAATTAATCGCAATCGGTGACGGTGCCAACGACCTGCCGATGCTCTCACGCGCCGGCCTCGGTATCGCGTTCCATGCCAAGCCCGTCGTTCGCGAGTCCGCCGAGCATCAAGTTTCAACCATGGGACTCGACGCCGTGCTCTACCTGCTCGGCGTTCGTGATCGCGATTTGATTTAGGGAGGGGG
Source organism: Pirellulales bacterium (assembly GCA_038256795.1). Classification (GTDB taxonomy): domain Bacteria; phylum Planctomycetota; class Planctomycetia; order Pirellulales; family Pirellulaceae; genus JBBSJZ01. The sequence goes on from JBBSJZ010000138.1 coordinate 4,976, forward strand.
CCGCTAGGGGCGCGGCTCAAGTGCCGCGTCCCAATTTCATGAGTGGCCCATCTTCACACAGAAAGCGTGGCTCGTTGGAACCAAGTGGAACCTATTTTTTCCCCGTTTGTTACTGTTGAAGTTTCTCTTTCAGCAACCGCACGGCGGTTCCAAATAATTCAACATCGGGCTGCAGTTCAACGGCTCGTTCGAGCTGTAACAGTGCGTCGGCTTCGTCACCATGCAAGTACAGGGCGAGTCCATAACGATACTGCACATCAGCGTTATCCGGCGCGAGTCCGGCGTCCCGTTTGAGCAGCGGTAGCTCATCATCGCGGAGTGCCTGGGCTCTGGCGATGAGCTGCATGGCGGCTGGCGTGACCCGGCCCTGCTGTTGCTCCAGTTCGGCGAGTTGATCCAGCAGCGCCGCCATATTCGTCCGCGCCCCCGCACTCTTCGGCTCCAAACGCATGGCGGTTTCGTACGCCTGGATCGCTTCACTCGGTCGGCCTTGTTGTTCGCACAGCATCGCCCACGCCATGTGGGCACCCGCGCGATCCGATGCCGCCATCAAGGCATCATGAACGCTGCGAAGTGACAGATCCACCCGCGTCTTCTCGGAGGGATTCAATTCTCGGTAGGCGCCCGATGATACAAGGACTCGCGCGGCTTCGTTGCGAATCAAACGCACGGGATCATCCAAGAGTGGCAACAGCACTCGTTTGGTCGCGTCAGGTGACGCGATCGCATAAACGCCCACTGCCGCGGCGCGAACGATGGTGGGCTCGTCAGCGTTTTGAAGGATCCCACGAGCGAGCTTCACCGCTTCGGGGACATTGCTTTGAGCCAGCTCGGCGAGCGCCGTTGCACGCGCTATCCCCGGCGCGGCATCGTCAGGCATCGACACCAGGGCAAGCATTTTCTGCACGCCCGATGCGTCCCCTTGGCGGAACGCAGCGATCACTTCGGCGAAGTGGTACGGCTTCTTTCGCTCCGCCGCGTACCACTTTTCACAGGCATCGTCACACCACTGGTTCGTCTTCTTGATGGCCGCGGACACCGACTCGTTTCCGGCATCCGCCGCATCGAGCCATGCTTGGTAGTCCTTCAAACTCGCGTGCGATGATGGTTCGACCATGCTGAGCTGGTCCTTCACGTGACAACCACTGCAAGCATTCGGAGTCCCCAGCTTGACCGACAAATCGGGACGGGGAACCCGCAAGCTATGGTCGCGGCGATCGTCGACGTTCATGTACGTCCGATGGGGCATGTGGCAATCGACGCACATCGATCCGGGAGTTCCCGGTGCGTGGTGATGGTGCGCGGGCACGTCGTACTTGCCAGCCGCGTGTTGGTGACACGAAGTACAAGTCGCGTTGCCCGGTTGCTTCAACTGGAGCGAGTGAGGATCGTGACAATCGGTGCATCGAATCCCCTTGTGATACATCTTGCTCTGGGTGAACGAACCATGGACGTAGACCTCGTCCTTGATTTGGCCATCGGCGTAGTAGGTATCGGGATTGAGCAATTCGAGATGGTAGTGGTCCGCATACAAATCACCGGCGGTAAAACTGGCATCGAGCAATCCACGCCGGCTGTGACACGGGGCACACGTTTGCAATTGGAGTTCAGTGTTCTCGCCCTTGAGTTTGGCGAGCCCATACCCATGGTTTCGGTCCCAGAAAAGTGACTTCGCGTTGGCGAGTTCGACGTGCAAGCTTCCTGGGCCGTGACACGCCTCACAACTAACATCGATTTCCGAGAACGTTGTGTGATAGCGATTCGAGGCGACGTTGAAGTTCGTTTTGAGATTCGTCGAATGACAATCCGCGCACATCGTTTGCCATCGCTGCGCCATACCGGTCCAGTGCAATGGGTCGTCGGGTTGGAGTTTGTCGGCGACATCGGGCGGACGCAAGTAGAACCAATTTTTCCCATGCACATCCCAGCTGATTCGAAGCACTTGCAATCGGGCGATTTCGCCAGACTTCATGTCGGGCGTGCGATCGAACTCGACCATGTATTGCTGTAGAGGGTCGACGCCAAAGACGTACTTGACCTCGAAGTCGTGCATCTCGCCATCAGGCCCGTCGGTGTTGACCATGAACTTGTCGCCATCACGGAACATCCGACTCGTCATGCCGTCATGCTCGATGCTAGCGTCGTTAAAATCCGCGAGCACGGTTTGCTCACTCGCCACATCCATCGCCAAATCGTGATGCGAATCCTGGAACGATTCCGCTTGGTCCTGGTGACAAGCGATACAGCTCGAGCGGCCCACGAATGAGGCGACGGTATCGGCGGGGCGTGCGGACCAGTAATCGGCCAGCACGCCGCCGGCGATGACGAGCACAATCGACGCGGCAATCAGCAAGAGTCGTGTCGGTGTCATGGGCATCATGCGGAGTGTCGTTCTTGCGGTATTCGTAAGCGTACGGGTCGGCGAAACGCTCGCTGGGTGACTGCTGAGATTAACGTTTCGATCTTTTAAACGGCCCCTCACCCTAACCCTCTCCCCATTGAGGCGATGGGGAGAGGGGACAAAGCGAAACGGGTCCCCCCGACCTAAACCTCTCCCCACCGAAGCGCTGGGGAGAGGGGACAAAGCGAAACGGGTCGCTCTGCCTGTCGGAGTTATGGCAGAGGCGACAGAGCGGACGTATTTCCCGATCGTCCCCTAGGATATTGACGTCGACCCTCGGCGCCGAGCCAACGAGTATCCTCGCAAGTGCGAATCTGGTGTAACCTTAGCGGTTTGAACACCATTTTAGTTCGGGGTCGCGTGCCGATGAAAAAACGAGCGGTCGTCCCCGCATCCCACTGGGCGTTGCGGTTACCGCAACCGCTGTTTCGACTCGCAGCTTGCGGCTTTGTGTTGGCGCTCGTCGGATGCCGCGACCAGGTTCCGTCGCCTCCAAACCCAGCGGCGCCGGCGCCAGAGTCGCTCGGGCCAGCCCCATCCGTCGGTCGTGAAAGCATCGATTCGATGCTGCTGCGTGGCGATATCGAGGGCGCCGAAAAGCTCGTTCGCAAGCGGCTAATTGAAAAACCGGATGATGTGACTGCGACAACGGTCTTGGCAAACATTCTGGCGGATCGCGGTCAACTCAACGATGCCGTGGCGATCTTCGAGCATCTCGCCCGAACTCAACCAGCCGATGAAGCATCGAGCTCAATCGAGCCCTCCTCGATCGCGACGCGTCGACGCTTGGCCGAATTGCTCAACCGCCATGGGTTGCGTTTCGACGCCAACGAATTGTTGCGGCAAATTGCGGTGCTCACACCCCTCCGCTTCGACGAACTTCGCGGTCTGAGCTTTCCCATGTTGGCATGGGTTAACGTGACGGAGAAACCGGACATCCACGACGCGATCCAGATTCAACAAATGGGTGTGTTGACCGCAGCTCGAGCGCTGTTGAGCCAGGGTGACGTGCGAGAGTGCCTTGAGTTGCTCTCGCAGCCGATCCCCGCAGCGATGACGGGTCCGGCGGGCGCGATCGAGTCGTTCCGATTGTGGTCACTCGCATCGGCCCAGCGATTTGACGAACTCGGTGCGGCGATCGCCACGGCGTCGCCCGGAGCCAGACGCTATCCCGAGTATTGGCTCGCGGCGGGTAACCTGGCTCTATCCCGGCAATCGCTAGTCGCCGCCAATTGCTTTGTTCAAGCCATCGAGCGTGAACCTAACTGCATGGAGGCACACGACGGACTCAATCAATCACTGCGACAATCCGGTGATGATGCCGCCGCAGCCGCTATCGAAGGTCGTATTCGTCAAGTCGACCGCATTCACCAATTGACTCGGATCGTCGCAACCAGCGGGCGGCTGCAGCCGGAACTACTGAAAGAATTGAGCGAATTGTCAGCCGCGACGGGCCGACCGCTCGACTCGCTGCTCTGGCAAGAGTTACTCATCGCCCAGCTCTCACCGGGTGCGCCGCAGTTGCAGGTCCTCCACGACTACAAACGCAAGATCTTAGCCGTTCACCCAAATGGCCTCGAAGTGGCCAAGCTCAGCTGCAACATCAAGCTGTCGATGTCCACCGACGCCGTTGACGAGTGGCTGGTGGCGATCGGTCGCGCCACCAATGTCTCGGCCGCTCCGATCACCTCCAACGATCAATCGATCGCACCCGCTACACCCGTGTTCCGCGACATCGGCGGGCGGATCGGTGCGAAGTTTCGCTATCGCAATGCGATGCCCGTCGTGCAACGAGAATTTCAAATATTTCAAGCGTATGGAAGTGGCGTGGCGTGCTTCGACTTTGACCTCGATGGCCACGTCGACCTGTATCTGGGGCAGGGTGGATCAACCCCGCCCACAGAGTCGTCGCCGTTTCCCAATGGGCTGTTTCGCCAAGTCGATGGGCGATGTGCGGATGTTGTGGTCGAAGCCTTGGCTGACGATCGCCGCTACACGACCGGGGTGACGACGGGTGATTGGAACCAGGACGGATACCCGGATGTGGTGATCGGGAATCTCGGTGGTAATCGCTTGCTCATCAATCAAGGTGACGGCACGTTTCGCGAGCATGCGGTTGCCCGCGAGTGGGAACTCAGCGAGTACACCACGAGCCTGGCCGTTGCCGATGTGACCGGCGATTCGCTCCCCGAGATCATCGCGGTGAACTATCTCGATGATGCGTCCATTTATGAACCGATCCAGTACGACGAGTTCGGTCAACCGGTGATGCTGCCCGGACCTCTGCACTTTCGTCCCGGACTCGATCGTTTGTTCGTTGCTCGAGGCGATGGCACGGTGGCCAGCCAGACGTTTGGAAAAACGCTGGGTCATACGCCCGATCACGATTCATCGGCCAGCACCGGGCTCGGATTGCTCGTCACGGACCTTGACGGCGATCAAGTCAACGAGGTCTTCGTCGCCAACGACCTGCGTCCGAATCAACTTTGGACGCGTGATCCCGAAAGCGGTGGATGGACGGACGTCGCTGTCGCTCGCGGTGTCGCCTTCGGAAACTCGGGTCAACCGATGGCGTGCATGGGCATCGCGGTCGCGGACTTTGACGACAACGGCAAAGTCGATCTGCACATCACCAACTTCAGTGATCAATGGTCGAATCATTACATGCAAGAGGAAAGTGGAACCTTCATCGACCGGATCGCTGCGACGGGGCTGGCGGAGCCTTCACGCAACCTCGTCGGATTTGGCACGCAAGCGTTGGATTACGACAACAACACGACCTGGGATCTCGTGGTCGGAAATGGTCACGTCGAAGACTTTCGCGCTCGCGGCAAGTTATTCCAAATGCCAACGCAGTGCTTCGCGGGCGTGGGCAAAGGTTTTGAGCAGCTAAGTGTCGTTGGCGATGACGTCTATTGGCAATCGAATCACTTATCGCGGGGCGTTGCCAAATGCGATTGGAACGCCGACGGCCGGATCGATCTTGCCGTCACCGACTTGCAGCAAGATTTTGTGCTGCTCAAGAACGGAACCGTTTCAGACAATCACTGGTTGCAAATCGAACTCGTCGGTGTTGCGGCGGAGCGTGATGCGATCGGCACGAGTATCGTGATCGAGTGCGGCGGACAATCGTTTCTGCAAACCATGCAAACCGGCGACGGATATCTCTCCAAGAACGAATCCGTGCTGCACATCGGCCTCGGAAAAAACGAGTCGATCGATCGTTTGACCATCCGCTGGCCTGATTCTGAACAAGTCATTGACGCGGTTCGTGCGGATCAAAGAGTTTTGGTCGTTGAGAACGAAGATACGTTGTGGCAGCGAAATTGAGTCGGGTATTGCGCCCCCCAGCGAGAAACGCTGGTTGCAACGGGCCGCGATAGAGGCTTTACTGAAACGAGAGAGATTTTCCTCTTAATCCCAATCGTATCCCCAATCGTTGAGTTGAAACATGAATTTGATCAAGTGGTCGTTATTGCTTCCTTCCGCATGTCTCTCGCTGTCCCTCGTCGGTTGCGGTGGAACGACTGAGCCGACAGTTTTGCCCGCTGATCCTGCCCTGGAAACTCCCGCGTCCTATGAAGACGACTCGTACGGCGATACGACGGACGAATCGGCGAACTAAGTCGCCGTCCAAGTTCATCAAGCTTTCGTGTCGATTCGATCGCGACGGAAGTGATATTCAAACTGCGTGAAAACGGCGACCGAATGCTCGGTTCGCCGTTTTTTCGTCCCTGGGCCAAATTTTCTCGTAAAAAACTCCCTGGGTGGGATGTTTCACCCTTGCACGCGTTGATTGAAAGAGAGATATTTCACTCAGCGATGGAGAGATGCATTCGATCCAGAGGTAGCTGGTTGCGTTTTTCCATGGTGAAATTGACGGTCCAGTCGCACTCGGGCAACTGGGTCACTTATCCCGTACCAGATCGGTACTCTCAATCTATTCCGCTGTTATGAATGGGAAATCTCATGGTCAAACGCGATTCTCGTTCGACTGGCTTCACGCTTGTCGAACTGCTGGTGGTCATCGCGATCATCGGCGTCCTTGTCGGGCTACTGTTGCCGGCGGTTCAAGCCGCTCGGGAAGCAGCACGCCGAATGAGTTGCAGCAATAATTTCAAGCAAATTGGCTTGGGGCTGCACAATTACCATGCCGCGTACGACGGGTTGCCGATGCAGTCCGGCGGCACTTACGACCTTGGCTCCAACGGCGGCAGGAATAATCGCTTCCGCTTGAGTTGGCTGGTGGGAACGCTGCCGTTCATCGAGCAACAAGCTCTCTGGGAGCAAATCAGCAACCCGATGGACTGGAACCGGGACGGCACCGTCGACTGGGCGGCGATGGGCCCTTGGCCTTGGAATGCCAACCAATACGCGCCTTGGAGAACCGAGACTCCGACCTTCCGTTGCCCCAGCGACCCGGGAAACGGCGCCCCAGCTCAAGGTCGAACCAATTATGCCGCGAACATTGGTGACAGCAGCGATTGGGTGAATTGGGGCTACTGGCGCTGGCAAGGTGGCACTTGGAATCAAGGCCACATCGCAGCGGCCAATGCTTCGAATCGTGGGTTCTTCTACAATCGCAAGCAAATGAAATTTCGTGACATTCTTGACGGACTGTCCAACACCATCGCCTGTGCCGAGATCGCCACC
>JBBSJZ010000139.1:0-11981 GCA_038256795.1 Pirellulales bacterium
CTGCGCGCTCGGTTAGCTTAACTGCCATCTTGGTATCAACCCCTTCACTCGGGTAGTCGAATCGGAAATGTGGTTGCGCCTCGGGAACCCAAAATACGTCTAGTTCCGGCGACTCACTATCTTATTCACGGAGTGGTGATCGCGGCAAGTCGCAAATGGCTGGAACCCCGAAACTGGCGTGATTGTACACCCAGGGGTGGAGGCATCGATGCGCCGCAAAAACGCCTCATCAACCACCCGGAAGCGTCGGGACGCGGCCCCGTTCTTTGAGAAAACGCCGATATTTCTCCAACTGCTCCTGGGACGACTCACTTTTCGTCCACTCCGCCTCGGCATTCTCATCCTGCGGCTCCGCTGGTGACTCCACGTCTTCATCGACGGCAGCTACGAATTGATCCATGGAATCACTCTTGGACTTCATCGAGATACTCCAGCTGTGCAGCATTCCGAATCGCTCGCTGCGGGTGCCGCTCACCACCAATTGCCAAACGCCCTGGGTGCTGCGGTCGTTGAAGTAAGCGAGCCCTGGTTGGCCTTTGAGTACACCTTCCGGACGGAATCGGCCCTCGAAGGGGGCACGCCCTTTCACGATCGGCACTTCGGCCTGGTCGTCAAAGACGGTGCGTTGGAAGTGATCATCCGAGCCGCCCACTTCGGTGCACAACTCGATGCGTTGGCCATCCGGGCCGGTAAGATAGAGGTCGAGGTAGGCGAGATGCGTGTGCGTGATCGACACTTCGACATTCAAGTCAGCGATCACGAAATCCTCGTCGACCACGATTTCCGAAATGACCGTCTTGCGAGGTGGTAGGACGACAGCTTCTGAATTGACATAGCTACCGCCCATCATCGCCTTGGATTGAACGACCTCGAGCGTCGTGAGAATACCGTCCCCGTTAATGTCCAGGACCGCGAATTCCTCGAGCAAGTCTTCAGTCCAGTCGCTGGCGAACTCGGACATCTCGACTTGGTCATCGCGATTCAAGTCACGCTCAAAGAACCAGGTCGGCAATCCTTCCGAGTCGTCGCCAGCTTCGTCCTGCAATTGTTCCAAGTGAGTTTGCAATTCATCACGCGAGATTTCTCCATCGAGATCGATATCGATCCGGCCGATTGGCATGCCCAAGTTGGCGGTCTCGCCAGCCTCAAGGCGTCCGTTGCGGTTGGCATCGAAACGCGACATCATCGACGCGGTCAACCACGTTCGGCTGCCGCCGCGCATCCACCATCGCGAGTCGTCGCCGCGAGAGTTGTTGTTCGGTTCGGTGGGCCGGATACCGTTTCCAACACGGCGTGACTTTTGAATGAGCTCGCCCGCTGAACCTTCGAGAATTCGTCGCCGCGCGTAACGTTGACCGAGCTCCAAACGGCTGAGTCGGCTGTCACCGTCCATATCTTCTTCGAACGGATCACGGTGAGTCCAATCGCCTCGACGAGCTTCATCACGATCGACATAGCCGTCACGATTACGATCGAGTCGCCAAAGCATGCGATCCGCTTCATCGAGATCTTCGCGCGTGTAGGGATACTTGACCTCGGGCAATCCGAACTCTGGCACCATCACTTCACTGCGCCGAGTTCCGAACCGCTTCACCGTCCGCCGATCCTCAAAATCCACTTCCCGATCAGAGATGCCGTTTTGCAGCGCAAAATAAATTCGCGAGGCTTCTTGCCACTCTTCAATGTCGTTGTCACGATCCAACGACATCCGCCGAGCCCGGGCGACCCGCTCGAGATAGGGTCGAGCCAGTGGCGTGATCTCCTCGGGCTCAATCTTGCCATTTTCGTTTCGATCGAGCTTCTCGAGCGATTCACGAAGTCCCGATTGCGCATTTGCCGATCCGAGACAAACATATCCCAGTGCGATCAATGACAACGACCATCGAAAGAAAAGTTGAGGCATTTTGTTACCGTCCTGAACTCGATCGCGACGAATTCGATGAGCGATTTGAGTTGTTATTGCTCGATGTACCCGAGTCCGATGACCCCGAACTCGACGAGTCGGAACGTGTCCGACTATTGGTGCCCGAGCGATTCGTCGCCGGTTGACCAAGCAGCACCTGTTGCAGTACCGCTTCGAAAACTGCGCCGCTAGTCGGTGTGATCACTTCGATGTACTTCTCACCGCGTGCATCGATCACCTCGACGAGCTTGTTGATCTGTTCAAACAATTGGTCCGGTGCCGTGATGATCAACGAGTTACTCGCTTCATGCACCGCGACGGTAAACTTCGGCTCGAGATTTTTGGGTGGGGCCGCCGGAGTCCTGAGTCCCGACTTTGCGTCTTCACCGTCTTTGCCTCCTTCACGGGCTGCGGCTGCGGCAGCGGCCTGTTGTTGGTTGGTCGGTTGTCCCTGGGTTTGATCCTTCAACACCCGGCTGGAAAACGCTTCGCGAATCGCTTCAGCAACATCTTCGGCATCGCTATTAAGCAGCTCGATGACGTGCGAAACTCCGTACGTTTCGATCGACGTGATGCTCGAATCCTTGTCGATGATTTTCAGGTAGTTTTCGATCAGCTCAATATCCGCGTTCGTTCCTTGGGCGATCAAACGATTCAGCCGCGAGTCGGCGACCACGGTGATCGCGCCGGCCATCATCGTCGTCGTCCCTTCGCGGCTAGTCACGAAGCTGCTCAAGAAACCACTCGTCGATCCGGACGAAACGTAGCCGTTGACGAGCGTGCCGGCTTGCGCCTCGCTCGCAGCCTCACCACCATCGATCAATTCGCCGAGCATCCGCAGCGCATCATCCGGTTTCGTGTGCTGGAGATAAAAAACGACCGGAGGCGAGGGCAACGTGTCGACGGGGCCCGCGATCGCTCGCAGGTGTTGCTCCAATCGATCGAGTGCCGCAGTGTCGTCGCATTGCAATAGCAATCCCCGCGGCGTCACTTGGCAACGAATCGCCGGCGACTGCGCGTTCGCATCGATGGTCAACAATCTTGGTGCCTTTGACGCAGCACCCGAATCGACGGAAGTGATCGAGACGGCGCGATAACTCGTTTCGGAAAGATCTCGCTCCGGTTGCTTGGCCATCGGGATATCCGCCTCTTGGCCAACATCCGGACGATTGGAATCATTACCACCGGGTACGCGTTCCTGAGCCTCGCCGCTACTCAACCCCGTCGCTGGGAACAGCAGAATCGGATTTTTGTCGCGCCAAAAATTCGCCGCAGTTTCCAACAGCTGCCGAGCCTCCTCGCCCTTGATGGGCAGCACTCGCGTCAGCTCAGGATTCTCGGTCCCCTCATCACTCTGCGTTTCGAGTCCCGCGATGATCTTTTTGATCTGGTCAATCTTGGCTCGTCTTGCCGTGACGAATAAGCGTCGATTGCCGGGATCCGCATCAATTTGCGGCGTATCAGCGGGTATATCTTCGGGATCCGTGAGCGGCCCAGGCAACTTGAGCATTTGTTCAATCAGGCTGACTGCTAAATAGGCATCGACGTTCTGGAGTGGAATGACTTCAAACTCGGCGTCCGTAGCTTGCAACTGCTGGACCGTCTCTGCTATTTCTGCCTGCACACTCGGGGATGCCAACGCGACCACGCTGCCAGCGGTCTCGTCCATCGACAATCGCACGGTCTTGCCGGAAAGCAGCGTGAGCAACACGTTGTAAACGGTTTCGACGTTGCCGCCGGGAACCAAGTGCGACCGCAACTCCATCACGCCGTCCTCGGCTGACATGCTCGGCTTTGGTTGGTCCACTGACCTGACGATGCCCTCGATCAATTTCACCTTGTCTTCGACGCCGGTGACAAAAATGTGCTTGCCTTGCAAGTCCGCTGACAAACTGACATCGATTCCGATCATCTCACCCGTCGCCAAACCGAGATGCGGACGAGCCACAAGCAGCACATCCTCGGCGAGCACGTGTTCGAGCGAGAAACTTTTCACGACCGTACCGTTGGTCATTTCCGGAGCGTCGAAAGAGTCGAGCACTTGGCTCACGCTTCGCAACTTCGCAGCCGTATCGGTGATCAATAGTTGATTGGTCTTAGATAAAACGATCGGTGCTGACATCAGTTTGAGCGCTGCAAGCTCTTGCACCGCTTCGCTCGCCACGATTTGACCGAGCGGGAACATGCACTTCACGACGTCTTGGTCGTTAGCTTCCATTAATTGTTCCGGCGTGACTTGTCGCGCCAGCACGTCGAGCTTTTGAATGCTCCGCGGGTTGCCCAAGTCGATGACCGAAAGCAACCGCCCACTCTGCACGAGCGTGAAACCCTCGGAGAGTAGAAATAAGTTGACGCGATCGATCGCTTCTTGGCTCGTGAACGCACTCGGGTCCGAGTACGTGAAGCTTCCTGGGGGCAAGCCGTCGACGTGCAAAGCGAGTTGAGATTCGTCCGCCAACCATTTGATGACGTCACGCCACGGCACACCGTTGAAGGAAAAGCGAAGCGTCAAGGTTGGATTGGTCGAGTCGGAGCTCTCCTCACCCGTCGGCCCGGTGTCGCCATCCGCGATGAGATCGGAAACAATCCCAATCCCCGAGGCAAATACTACCAACGTGAAGAGCCAACGGCTCATGGGGGGGGATGAGCTTGTCATGTCAGGTTACCGATTTGAGGTTGCATGGGCCGCCCAGCAATGGCGGATTTCGGCAATCAAAAGGTGTTGGGGGCGGGTATGAGCAGCCGCAAACATGCGTCGAAAAGCTCCATTTCGAGCTTTTCCGCATCAAAATTTGCGAACCGAGGTGGGTCTTGCACTCTAGCAGAGGCACTGAAAATGTCAACTTCGGCGTGGGATCTGGGGCATGCTGGGCTGCCGCAATATCCGATCGATGCGCCCCTTGGCGACTCAGGACAGCCAGCCCCTGCGGTAGAGGTAGTACAGCAAACCACCCGCGAGGCCGCCCATCAATGCGAGTGCGAACGGGTAACCGAAGGTCCAATGCAGCTCCGGCATGTTGAGTGATGACACGCTGCTGTCAAAGTTCATGCCGTAGAGGCCGGCGACAAAACTCATGGGAATGAAGATGGTGGCAATGATGGTCAAGACCTTCATCACGGCATTATTCTTTTCGCCGAGCATTGCGAAGTACAACTCTCGCAATTCACCACAGGTTTCGCGATTGGTATCCGCCGCTTCGATCAAGCGATTGATGTGGTCTTGGCAATCGCGAAAGTACAATGCCGTGTCCGCGGTGATTAACTCTTCGGCCTCACGCATGAGGGTGTTGAGGGCGCCGCGATGCTGCAGCAGCACTTTACGAATCTGCAGCAGATCGGCTCGGATTTCGTGCAACCGCAGCGGCAGTTGTTCCTTTGTGGCTGCCACGTTCTGTGACGCGCGATCGAGTTCCTCGTCGTAAGGGGCCAAGACGGGAAAGTATCCATCAATGATCGCATCGATGATTGCGTAGGCGAGATGATCGGCACCGCGTCGGCGGATCTTTCCGAGGCCTTTGGCGATCCGCGCGCGGACCGGATCCAAGCAATCGCCCAGCCGCTCTTGGATCGTGATCACGACGTTGTCAACGAGAAATAAACTGACTTGCTCGGTCGAAAACCCGTCACCTAGCGCTGGCATTCTCGCCACAAAGTAGAGATGGTTGCCGTAGACCTCGAGTTTGGCGTGTTGGTGAACGTTAACGACGTCCTCCAAAGCCAACGGGTGCAAGCCAAATCGCTTCCCGAGAGCCTCGAGCAGTTTGATGTCACCAACGCCATCCACATTGATCCAAATCACCTCCCCCTTGGACGCGAGATCGTTCGCTACGGCGGTCGAAACGCCGTCACTCACGGCCTCTGGGTCATCGCTCGGAATCGTTTGCGATTCGCTTCGCCGCGGCGTTCGCCGCCGGGTTTCAGCGAGCAGCAAACTTGCGTCGAGATCTTCAATGCGATCAAGCTGGTGTTCGGCAAAGCTTCGCTTGCCGTAGCAAATCACTCGCATCTTTCCCGCGACACAGGCCGGTCGCATCGTGCCGGGAAGGTTCATCTCGAGCGTGGAATGAGTCATCAATATTCTCGTGAAACTTCGTTCCTGTTCAGTCCGTGAATCGAACCTCAGCGTCGTAGCATGAATATGAGTTTCGGCTATAAAATGCAAGAGATCCCGTCGCGTGTTGACGACCATTGGACGCGTTAAACTAACGGGGCTATTGAACGATCAACGAATCACAACGAGGCCAAGCAAATGTCGATGGGTCCTTTCGCACAAAATCGCGGTGTCTCGCGGCGAGATGCTCTCCTCAGCGGGCTCGCCGTCGCCGCGGCGGCGGGCACCTCGCTCGCGAGCGATCATGCTCAACCAGACGCCGAAACACTCGGCCAGTCCAGTGGCGCTGACGATCGTCAACAATCCCGTCAGAAATTCACGTTCAAGAAATCCATCAATCTCTGGGCGTTCCCCTATCCCGATCGCATGTCGCTGCGCGAGTGCATGCAGCTTGCCAAACGAGCAGGCTTTGACGGCATCGAGCTGAACTACGACCTCGACAACGACTTGTCGCCCAAAGCGTCCACGCAAGAACTCGCCGCGATTCGCCACATGGCCGACGAAATCGGCATCGAGATCAGTGGGTTGTGCAGCTTTCTGTTTTGGCCCTATCCACTCTCGAGCAACGATCCCGCGAAACGTGGCCGCGGTATCGAGTTGGCCGGCTTGATGGCCGAGGCTGCGCACACGATGGGCGTCGAGAATTTGCTCGTTGTTCCGGGCGCAGTCCATATCCCTTGGCGGGATGACCACGAACCGGTCCCCAACGATGTCTGTGAACGACGGGCGAAAGAGGCCATCGGTAAACTTGTCAATCAAGCCGAAAAATCGAAAGTGTCACTGAACATGGAAAATATCTTCTTCAACGGGTTTCTGATGACACCGATGGAGATGAATGCGTTTGTCGATGGCTTCGGTAGCGACGCAATTCAAGTTCACTACGACACCGGCAATATCTCCATGTTCCAATTCGCTGAGCACTGGATCCCAATCCTCGGCAAACGCATCAAGAATATTCACTTCAAGGAATTCACCAAGAAAGGGACCGATTACTCGCTCGAAACGTTCCGCCCCCTCTTGGATGGCACCACGAATTGGCCCGCCGTGATGAGTGAACTCGCCAACATCAACTACGACGGTTACGTCACCTTCGAGTACTTTCATCCTTACCCGCACTATCCCGAGGCGCTCATCTACCAAACGGCGGATTCGCTCGATCGAATGCTCGGACGATTGGTGTCCTAGGTTTCGCAGAGCCCGCGACGATCTTGCCACTAAGCGTTTCGCTGGTACATGCTATACTGGGACGTGGGCGAACGCGGGCGCACTCGCGCCGTGTTGCTTATTGTGGCGTGATTTACGGAGTTTCTGGAGTCCGCTTGTTCTTCACATCAACCGACTGATGCGTAAAGCTAGGGGCTGTCTCCATGTCAGAATTTTCTAAGCAGATCGAACAACAACGACTGCGGCGTAGAACCTTTGCGATCATCTCCCACCCCGATGCGGGTAAAACCACGCTGACGGAGAAGCTGCTGCTGTTCGGTGGATCGAACGAAATTGCCGGCGCCGTGCGCGGGCGAAAGTCCCAGCGAGCCGCCAAGTCGGACTGGATGGAACTCGAGAAGCAGCGTGGAATCTCGGTCAGCTCGACGGTGCTGACGTTCGAGTATCTCGACAAGCAGATCAACTTGCTCGATACGCCAGGGCACCATGACTTCAGCGAAGATACGTATCGAACGTTGATGGCTGCCGACGCCGCCGTGATGGTGATCGATGCAGCCAAGGGTATCGAAACGCAAACGGAAAAGCTGTACCAAGTGTGTGCGGCCAGGAACATTCCGATCATCACGTTCGTGAACAAGGTCGATCGCCCAGGCCCGTCGCCGCTGGATATCGTCGCCCAAATCGAAGACAAGTTCGGCATTCAAACGACGCCCTTCAACTGGCCCGTCGGCAGCTCGAGCGAGTTTCTGGGGATCGTCGACCTTGCCAGCGACCAATTGCACTTGTTTGAAGATCGTACCGGAGATCGCCGTCTGGGCACCCAGCAGCTGGCATGGAGTTCGGTCGCTGGACCACTCGGCAGCTCGATCGACAAAACCGACAGCCCGCTGGCGGCACAGTTGGGACAAACGTTCGCCAGTGACGTGATCGCGCGAGCCAAGGAAGAGTTGGAGCTCGTCCGATTTGCCGGTCACGACTTTGAAATCGAGGAGTTTCAAAAAGGAAAACAAACGCCGGTTTTCTTCGGCAGCGCCCTAACAAACTTTGGCATCAAATTGTTTCTCGAAGGATTCATCGAGCTCTGTCCGCCTCCGAGTATGCCGGCGGCCGTCACCGAGTTCAGCCACCTGGCGGACGATTTCTCGGGGTTCGTGTTCAAAATCCAAGCGAATCTTGATCCGATGCATCGTGACCGTGTCGCGTTTGTGCGGATTGGCTCGGGACGGTTTGAACGGGACATGGATGTGGTGGTCGAGCGGACGGGTAATCGGGTGCGACTTCCCCGTGCATTGAAAATTTTCGGACGTGATCGCCACACGATGGAGGAGGCGTTTCCGGGCGACATCATTGGTGTCGTTTGTCCAGGCGAATTGCGGCTCGGCGATACGCTTTACCAGGGCGAACCGATTCGCTATCCGGGCGTTCCACAGTTCTCGCCAGAAGTGTTCGCGAGCGTGACTTGCCCGGATACGTCGCGGCGGAAACAGTTCGATCGCGGGTTGCAGCAACTCGTGGAAGAGGGAGCGATTCAGCTGTTCCACACCAAAGGTCGCCAGAAGGACGCGATCTTGGCCGCGGTGGGCGAATTGCAGTTTGACGTTGTCCAGTTTCGACTCGAGAACGAGTACAAAGCGCCGTCGCGAGTTCAGTGGTTGCCGTACAAGCATGCACGTTGGTATCGTCCAGACCCCAATGAAGCAGCGATCAAGACACCGTATGCATCCAAGTTGGTGACGGACTCGTTCGGAAGTGAAGCCGTCTTAGTTCAAACCGAATGGGATCTGCGCACTCTCGTCCGTGACAACGCGACCATTAGCTTCGAATCGATTCACGAGGCGCTGCGCACACCGAACGAAGTGACTTAGCATCGGTGATGCTCAAGAACCACGTCGCAGTGCAGCTCCGAGGCGCTGGAATGTGCGAGTCTCGGAGAAGCTCGCCTAGGTGCGGTGGGTCCCGTTTACTTTTGAATGGGTCCTCACGCAGCGACAAAGTGAGACCGGACGAGTCGCTTGAAGTCTGGAAAGTTCTTGACCTTTTGGATGTCGCTACGGAACGATTCGAAGTCGGGAAGGAATTTTGCGAAGTAGCAGGCAACGCGAGGCAGACGGCGGACGGCGACTGGATTGCCGTACAACGAAAACTCGCCTTCGACCAGCTGCAACAACACGCGAGCCCGCTCGTTGATGTTCGGTGGCGGCAGTGATGCACCTCCCAGGACCAGGGCCCGCGCCTGTTGGAAAATCCAGGGGTTACCCAGGCATCCACGACCGACGGCCACTCCATCGGCACCCGTTTCGCTGAGAAACCGAACCGCGTCGATCGGTTCGCGGACACCGCCGCTGCCCAACACCGGAATCCTCACCGCTTGTTTAACGCGCGCGACCACGGACCAATCGGGGCCGCCAACGTAACTCTGCGCCACGCTGCGGGCGTGGACATCCACCGCGGCAACGCCAGCCTGTTCGGCTAATCGGGCCACCTCCACGGCGGTCTCGTGTTCCGCATCGGGACCGGTGCGAATCTTGATCGTGACGGGGATATTGACGGCCTTAACCACGGCGGCAACGAGCCTCGCGATTCCTGGCGGGTCGGACATCAATGCACCGCCCTCGCCGCGACCGATCAGTCGCCGGATTGGGCACTCGAAATTGAGATCGACGATCGAGAAGCCTTGCTCGGCAACCACCTTCGCCGCCTCGGCCAACTCGTGCGGGTCACTGCCACTGATCTGGCCCACAACAGGTTTCTCAGTCGGGGTGGTGTGCAGCAACTTGATGGCCCGCCGATCGCGCTTGGCGACATCCTTGGCGTCCACGCGTTCCCCGCAAACGAGACTCGCACCGAGCTGTTTGCAGAGCAGGCGAAATGGATAATTGGTGTGCTCCTCCATCGGCGCCAGCGTGATCGCATGGGCGATGGAGACGTTACCGATTTGCATGATTAACGGCTGCCCGAGTCAAGGATGGTTACATTTCACCGCGAGAAACTAACCTTTTTGGCCAGTCAAACAAGCGGCGGCAATCCGATTAGACTTTGAGCCAAGCGTGGGCTATTGAATCAAGGCCGAACACCATTTTTCTTTTTTCTCAAGTATGACCGAATGAAATTTTCGATGTTCGCATCCTGCGCGCCGGGGATCGAACCGCTATTGGAACGCGAGATTAGCGAACTGGAGATGGGGACCGCGGCGAGCGGGTCCTCGCCCACGAACGTTGTGCAAGACGTTGGCGGCGTTCGCTTCGAAGGCGACGAACTGACAATGGCGCATTCGCTGGTGGGGCTCGGTTTGGCCGCTCGACTGTTGATCCGCATCGCCACCTTTCCCGTCACCGAATTATCCAACTTGGATTCGTATGTGGGTCGCTTGTCGTGGACGGGGTGGTTGAATCGCAATGCGCCGCGGATGATTCGAGCCACCGCCAAGAAGTCACGACTGTACCATTCGGGGGCGATCGAACAGCGGGTGATGCAAGCCATCACTCGGCGAATGAAGGATAAGCCGCGACCGGTGGATGCCGGAGCCCCGGAACGGGCCGCTTCGCTGGTGGTGCGAATGGATCATGATGTTTGCACGATCTCCCTCGATGCCAGTGGCCAGCCACTTCATCGCCGTGGCTATCGACTGAACCCGTCCCACGCTCCACTTCGCGAAGATTTGGCACGAGCCGTCGTGTTGGCTTCCGGCTGGGATCGGCGACGTCCGCTCATCGATCCGATGTGCGGCTCGGGGACACTGCTCATTGAGGCTGCAATGTTGGCGTCGAATTGGCCTCCTGGCGCGGGCCGAGGATTTGGTATCGAGCCCACGGCACTGGCTAGAAAAGTTTCGATCGAAGCGGTGAAGCAAGATCGGTTGGCACGGGTCCGGCCCATGACGGCGATGATCATGGGCAGCGACCGGGACGAACGAGCGATCGCTGCGGCCCTGGAGAATCTTGCCGGTCTGGATTTTCCGATCCGATTATCCGTGGGGCCGCTGGGTGCCACCGAATTGCCGCAACAACCCCTGTCGATCGTCACCAATCCACCTTGGGGCGGGCGAGTGTCCGCCGACCAACATTTGAATCCACTCTACCGATCTCTCGGCGATTTACGGCGTCGAGCCGAACGTGGATCCTCGCTAACGCTGGTGACGAGCCGCCGAGAACTAGCTTACAAAACCGGAATCCGTTTTCAGTCGGCCTTTTTGACCGACGCTGGTGGTACAAAAGTCAATGCGTTCGTCGAGGATGTCTCCGGCGAGCAGCGGTAGGACACCACCGAACCCATTGAGCGACACGAATGATACGTAACATGGATTTGATTCGGACCATTGTGCTGGCGATTCGCGCTCACGAAGGGCGGCCATCGGCAAGCGAAGTGCAAGCGATAATCCGTGAAGAAGACAACGGCGTTTTTGGTTATCACATCGTTTTGCTAACGCAGGGCGCCATGATGACCGGCGTCGACACCAGCGCTCGCAAGGACCGCTACGGCATCGCAACACTCGCATTGACCTGGGCGGGTCAGGATTTTGCCGACAGCGGCGACGAACGCCTGGAGATAGCTTGGCAAGCGCGACAGATTGAGCGGCAGGAAGACCGGGAAGAGCGCCTTCCAGCGGTCGAGGCGCGCTTTTTGCTGTGCTTGAAAGCGCGTGATGGCGGAATTCATTTCCGCTCGCCAGAGCTGATTTTTCTGGCGGATGTTTTGTAGACGCGCGGCTTGATGCTTGGCTTGGCGAAGTTGGCGACGGATGGTCACAGAGAAATCCTCAGAAAGATCTTCGATGCGGTTTTAGTGCGAAAACTTTTCGCGCTA
>JBBSJZ010000140.1:0-11942 GCA_038256795.1 Pirellulales bacterium
AGTGACGAGCTGCGCGGCGAGTTGGACTGGATCGTGATGAAGTCACTGGAGAAAGATCGAACCAGACGCTATGAATCGGCTAGTGCGATGGCTCAAGATATTCAGCGGCATCTCGATGACGAACCCGTGCTGGCATGTCCGCCAACATTGGCGTATCGGATCACTAAGGCTGGGCGGAGGAATCGAGCGTTGATTGTGACGATGGCACTCGTCGCTTTCAGCTTGGTGATCGGGTTGTTGGGGACAGCATGGCAGGCCGTCGCAGCGTCACAGGAGAGTGATCGTGCCGTTGCCGCAGAGAACAAAGCCACGATCAATGCGAAGCAAGCCATCGCCGCAGAGATGGATGCCAAAGCACAAACTGTTAAGTCTCAACGTAATCTGGAAGCTGCGATGATTGCGATCGAGAAGTTGTTGACTCATGTGGGCAATCCAGAGCTTGCCGAAATCCCTCAACTTCAGGACGCCTTCGAAAAGATTCTGGACGATTCGTTGGCATTCTACGATCAGTTTGCACAAGAGCAAGGCACGTCACCGGCACTTCAGTATCGCGCGGTGGCCGTCTTGGAACGCTTAGCGATGCTTGCGAAGGAATCTTTGAATTCATCCAAGGCTGCGGAAGCCTACTCTAAAGCGATCCTGCTGGTCGATCGCTTGGTTGATCAGTCACCGGATCGCGTCGAGTATCGTGTACAGCAAGCCGAAATTTATCGTTGGTCAGGTCGCTTCTACATGAACCGAGAGGTTGCACCCAACGCGTTGGAAATAGCGCTGCCTCAACTCCAGCGTGCCGAATTGCTCTACCGAAATCTATCGTTGTTGGAACCTGGAAATAAGCATTATCAGGCGATGGAGTCGGATGCCGTGCGTGCTCAGGCAGGAGTGTATCAAAGGGCTGTTACGAATGATCCTCGGATAGCGACGTTGGTCACCCGAGCGTACGAGTTGAGCGAGCGATCGATTCCGAGTTGGGGAGCCATGAAGCAGATGGCAGATGTGTTGTCGACATCGGACCCTGAGCGAGCAGACAACTTGTATCGTCGCGCACTAGGCATGCACAGAGCGGTTCAAAATCCAACACTTTCAGACCGTCACGATCACGCTTGGTTTTGCTATGAGATGGCGAAGTCGTTTAGCAATCGTCATCCAATGGAAGCTGAATCGCATTGGCAAGAAGCAATTCGCATTTTAACGCAATTGCTGCGAGATTTTCCTTCGCAGACGAAACGCCACGGTCTGCTTGTCGAGATTATGGGGGGCTATCGTAGTTTTTTGGCAAAAAACCATCGCGAGAGCGATATTCAAAAAGTTTATAACGATGTCGCGGTTGAATTACCTGACTGGCAAGGTGTTCATCAATTTCGGTCGGATTCCCTGGTAAGCCAAGGAACTACCGAAGAAAAAATTCTCTCGCTGACAGCGGCCATTGACCAGTATCCGAGGCAATCGACGTATTTCCGTTACCGCGGAAACGAACACGCCAAACGCCAAGACTTCGAACTTGCTTTCAAGGACTTCAATCGAGCTGTACAGCTAGCGGATGCGGATGACCCATCCCCATATCTAAAACGTGGAGAACATTTCTTCCAAGTAAAGGAATATGCCAAGGCGATTGACGACTTCAACGCCTACCTGGAAAAATCCCCAGGAGCGCACATCTACAAGCGACGGGCCGCGTCGCATTTTCAACTGGCCAACTTTGGTCCCGCTTTGGCGGATTTGAAAAAGGCCGTGGCTGTGAACCATGCGGACCTTTCCAATCTCACCTGGATACCTTTGGACGAGATTGTTGCATGTCCAGACAATGAGTTTCGAGCTGGCTTTCTTGAGCTTGCTGACGAAATGGTAAGGAAGAACGGTAATTCTGTTGACTCCCGAGCGACGCGGGCGACGATTCTGTTCGCGTTTGGCCGGCAAGCAGAAGCGTTGCAGGACCTTGAAGCCATCGTCGAGTCGGGAAAGGCTACAGCCTATGTTTACTACCAAGCTGCACTGATTCATCTCGCCACTGGCGAAGTTGAAGACTACCGCGGCGACTGCATACGGATGCTTGAGAGCTTCGCAAAGTCCGATGATCCGATCTCGCTGCATTTTGCTGCGTGGGGCTGTGCATTGGCCCCCGATGCGATTGAGGACTACCGGCCTGCTATCAAGCTCGCGAGAAAGGCTGTCGCCAAAGATACCAACGACCAACAGTATCGTGTCGGGCTGGGCGCGATCTTGCTCCGCTCGGGGAATGCAATGGAAGCGAAGGTTGAACTGGAGCAAGCTCTCGCCGTGACTGGAAATGAGAAGACATCCCCGGCCTATCCGGAGTTCCTACTCGCGATCACTGAGGCTGCTCTCGGCGACATGGACGCCTCGAAAGAGCATTTGCGAGTTGCCGAGGAAGCGACGGAAAATGAGCTGTCAGGCACCATCGCGTGGAATCGTAAGCTGACTCTGGAGCTTTTTGGCCGCGAAGCAGAAGCACTTGTTGATGTCGTCGCTGATGAGTCAGACCCACCCGGCGCGGCCGAGTAGGCGACGCCTGCCGCGTCGTCACGTTCCCTTTGTTTCGTTCCTCAGATCGAATCCGCTCGCTCGTCAGTATCCGTTGAGCGAGGGAACCGGATGCTCACGGTTTGCCAAATTTCAATCGGCAGCGATCGTGTCCATGAAGCCGATCATCATTTCGTCGAAGCTTTGATCGCCCCAGTGGACGGTTTTGGTGGGGTCGGGGTTACTGGGGTTCTTGGCCGAGTTGTCAAAAATGGCGGTACACTCGACCACGGTTCCACGCGGCAAGCGTTTGGGGTGTTCGAGTACATACTTCAATTGCCAGTTGAAGTCGTAATGGGGCACGTCCAGCAGCACTTCACGGTTGCCGTCGGGATAGCGGGCTTCGTAGCGAAACGCTTTGCCGCGCAAGTGCATGTGCGGCGTCATGGCGAGTAACATCTCATCCCGGTGTGACGTGTAGATCGCCATCACGTCGTGATTGGCTTCTCCCGGTGGAATTTTGAACTTCGGATTGATCGCGATTTGTCCCGTGAGTTGTTTGTTGACTTGCGAAGCATCGACGAAACACACACCTGCATCGCTCAAATCGGTTTGGGCGTACCCGTTGGGAGTGTAGTGCATTTCGAACAGCAATTTACTTCCGGCGGCGACCCGCAGTGCGATGCCGTCCTCGAGGAGAATCGGCAAACCGCCAGGTGCGTAGCCGACGAGTACTTGACGCAAATCAGGTTTGCGACTGCCCGGTGGGATGATGTAGACGAGGATGTGATGCACGACGCTGCGGTTTTGTGGACGGGCTTGGGCAGCAACGATGTACTTATCTTCGTCCCAGCCTGGATCGACCACGAATCGTTGGTAATCGATGGTGCCTTCGGCGGGAACTTCGAAGGGTTTGTCACGCATCGGAATGATTTGATCGGGCTCGGGGATCTGCCAACCGGTGGCGAACGTCGGTGATGCCGGCAAATCGGCGGCATCACCCTCGGGCATCCCATTTTCGACCCAGGTGCGGATGAGTGCTTTCTCCGCTTCAGTGAGCCGGGCATCGTTGGCGAACTTGCCGTGATCGGGGTTCGCGAACCATGGGGGCATGCGATTGTCATCGATGACTTCCAGGATCGTGTCCTCCCAACCCAGAACGTCGTCGTAGTGAGTGAGTGTGAACGGAGCGATTTCATTCTCGCGGTGGCAACTCACGCAGCGGGCGTTGAAGATCGACGCGATGTGTTTGTTGAAGGTCACGGTGCCGGTCGCAGCCATTGTCTTGACACGTCCGATGTGACATCCGGTGACTTCCGTCTCAGCCACGCGCACGGGATGCCCAGCGAGGACATCATCGATCGCCGCGGCGAGATCTGACTTCACGGTTTGGCCGCGTGAGTAGCCGACGCCGTACTGGTCATCGATCCGGCCGTGGTAGCGAACGACTCGTTCTTGATCGAGTAAGAAAACTTCCGGGGTGCGTGTCGCACCGAGCGCGTCGGCAACGCGATTGCCAACATCCTTGAGCATCGGAAAATTGATCTCGTGATGTCGGACGTACGTGGCCAGTTCGGTGAGGCTGTCTTGCGTATTGGAGTTCAATCCGAGTAGGGCAACGCCTTGCTCGGCATACTTGGATTGCAACTCGCTCAGTCGTGGTCCATATAGTTTTGCCATTGGGCATTCAGTCCCCAAGAAGACGATTGCCACCACTTTTTTGTCAGCAAACTCGCTGAGTGAGATGGGTTTACCGTAGCAATTGTCGAGTGTGAATTCGCTCACCACCTGGCCGATCGTCGCGGCGGGTGCGGGTGCGGGTGCGGGCTCGCTCGCTCGACTCGATAATCCCGCGCTGATCATTACGGAAGCGAAAGCGAGAGAGCGAAGTAACATCATCATGTCCTGGGAGGCATCGGGAACGCAGCACCTCGTCGATGGTGACATGACGCCCCGCACATGTCAACGCATTTGCCCTCGCCAAACCTGTAACGGTTTGTAAGCTTTGCGGGGTGAGGGACAGCTCAATCATAGCTTTCCGAACCTTATATGGGCCCCTCACCCTAACCCTCTCCCCACGAAAGCGTGGGGAGAGGGGACAGAAGCCAATCCTTTAAGCACTCTTGCCCTTGAAAGCGTGGGGGGAGTGAATCGCGCGGAAGTGGTTTTGAGCCGTCCCTCGAGAGGTGTGGGTAGTACTCCTACTTCAATTCGCTAGCATCCAGAACTCCTAGGCCGATTTGATGGCTTGCCAGACTCGCGCGAACCGACATCGGGTGGACGTCAAAAGAGCTCGTATAGATCCTCAGAATCCGCGAGACGAAGGCGCGTTTGCGTTTTCCTGGCAATGACATCCCAGGAAAAAAACCGAGTCCCTCGACGTCGTCCGCACCCAGAAAATCGAGCGGGTGCAACAGCAACGACGGTCCGACACCCAGGATTCTGCACAACGTAATCGCGACACGAAAGTAGGCGATCGCGAGCGACTCGGAGTACTTGCAGAGGTGATGCAAGTAGGTGAAGTGAAACGGCGCACGAAAGATGGGCATCGTGGTCACCGGCAGCTCAAGGATTTTGCCGTGGTGCGTTTTCCACCAGTATGGTTTTAATGGTCGAAGTCCGTCTCGGAGTGATCCGAACAATTGACCGCGATCTTCCGATTGCTCTTTCGAAAGGTTCGAACGAAAGAAACAGTAAGCTCTCGCGATTGGCCCGAGAAAGGTCGGGAACGTCGAGGCGTCATACTGGTATCCACGCTGAACCAATTGATTGAGAATCTCTTCGCTCAAGCAGTAGCCTGGGCCGCGAAAACCCTGCAGTTGCTGATCCGTGATCCGTGACAGCGCCGCTTCACTTCGATCGAACTCGCTGGCGATCTCTTCGGGGCTGTAGCGTTGGAGCCAGGGCTCATGGTGAAAGGAGTGATTCGCGATCTCATGGCCCGCCGCGACGAGTCGTTTGAGCGCCGCGTGATTGGACTCGATGATCGCGTCCTGGCCGACGACAAAGACGGTGATTTTGAACGGGTGCTCGGCCAACGCGTCGAGTACATGGGGGACAACCTCATCGAGGTACGATGGGAACGTCGACCATGATTCGTCACCCTGGGTTTTGAGGTAGGACCACTTGTTGTCGAGATCGAGCGATAGGTCCGCAGCAATTTTGCCGACCACGTCAAACGGCCCCGAACGTGCTCTTGAGTGACTCACGCCGTGACTTGTCGATCGAGCTGCGGTGACAGAAGTCGGGCCATACTTCTTCAGCCATTTTTTCTTCGCCGGTGAGGATTGTTTCGTTCACGTTCAAGTTGCCCTTGAGGATGTGAGCCGAATTGAGTGCATAGAATCCGGGGACACTCGTGACAATCGGCGGTAATCGCGTGCTGTAGTCCACCGTCGATAGAGCCGCGACGTAGTTGGTACGCGCGATCTTGAATTCGACGACATCATGGCGATCGAAGTGGTCGTACATTTTCTCGAGTGTCGACAGACAGGTTTCCTTGTACATCTCGTCGGACACCTGCAACCCCGCATCGTTATCCGGCAAGTACTTGGGCAAGTAAACAAGATGCTTGCCACCGAGTTGCGTATCGGAATCCACGATCGTCGACATTTCGATGACGGCGGTGAGCGGCACCCAGGTGTCCGTGATGTTGGTGACGTAGTACGGGCTGATTGGCTTCTTGAGCAGTAGGGATGCGCACACCACGCCGAGGTAACGAATCTCACTTAAGCGTCGGTGTTCATCGCTGGTGAGCTCGTCACACGACTTTGAAATCATTGGTGAAGCGATCGTCGAAACCACGTTGTCGAACGTTTCGATGCGACCCTCGCCAAAGTTAACTTCGAGCGATGATGCCGCATGGGGGTGATTGGCACGCAAGCGGCGAATGCTTTGGACGGGATGTGCAGCCAACATCCGCACTCCCGATGCGCGCAGGCGGTTGACCCACGTCTCGAGAATGCTGGAATAGCCACCGGGGACATAGCCGAATAGCTCAGTCTTCATGCCGCTACGACGAGCCTTGTACATTCGCGCGGTGTGCGCCCAAATGAACGCGGCGGACGTTTGCGTGTAAGCGGAACCGAGCTTCGCCTTGAGCAGTGGCAACCAAACTTTCTCAAAAACGCCGCGACCGGACCAACGACGCAGCCAAGTCTCGACGGTGAGCATTTCCATCCGTCGCCAGTTTTTGATTTTGGATGCATAAAAAATGGTGCCGCCCAGACGCAGCTTCTCAATGAAATTGAGCGGCGGAAATCTGAGGAACTCTGCGGTATTGCTCATCGATAGCAGCTTGCCACCGGAGTAGAAGCCGGTTTTGGTTTGGACCCATTTCATCTCGGATTCCAAACCGAGTTCGTTGAGCAATTCACGCAGCCGCGTGTCGCTCAGCAGGGTCACGTGGTAGAAGCGATCCCACGTGACATCGCCGAGTTTCCAGGCGCTGGTGAGCCCGCCGAATTCAGCTGCCGCCTCAGCAATGGTGACATCTTGGCCACGTGCGACGAGATCGCGAGCGATTTGGAGGCCCATGACACCGCCACCGATGACCAGCCACCTGGCGCTCGGCGCCACACTCGGGTCCGAGCTCGACGATTCAGTCATGGCTTACTTGATCCCAGTGCGATGTCGACCGAGCATCTTGAGTGTTAGCCAAATCGTGCGGAAGACTTTCATCTTGCTTTCGCCGCCCTTCAAGTCGTATCGCAAACGAAGCGGTGCCTCACCAAACAAGGCACCTTGCTTACGAAGCTTGAGCAGCACGTCGGCCATGCACGAGAAGCCACGCTCACTGACAAAGTCGTCGCCATACTCGGCAAACGCTTGGCGAAGCACCGAAGTGCGATAAGCGCGGAAGCCGGAGGTGTAATCACGCACGCCACGCGTCGGGAACAAGGCGGTGAACAGGATGCGAGCACCGATGCTGAGGATGTGCCGCTCGAAGGGCACGCCCACGACGCGGGCACCGGGCTGGAATCGCGACGCGATCACCACATCGCAACCCTCATGAATCATTTGGACCATGTGACCAATCAACCCCGGCGGATGCGTATTATCCGCATCCATGGTGATGATGATGTCGCGATCACCCGCGCGATCGACCGCCTCGCGCAATCCGTCACGAAGGGTCATGCCCAAGCCTTGGTTGACTTCGTGCCGGATCAATTGAATTGGCATCTGAAACGACATCGACGAGGCAATCCGAGCGGTGTCGTCGCTACTGCCGTCGTCAACGATGACCACTTCATACGGGATCCCGCTATCGGCAAACGCCTCACCAACTCGCTCGAGAAGCTCCGGCAACGAAGCTTCTTCGTTGAACGCAGGCAGTGCTAGCCAAACCTTGGCCGGGCAAAAACGGTGGCTCGGATGGGATGCTGAACCACTTCCGGCTGCCCATGCGGCTGGAGGATTGCCGGCAACATCGACCGGATGGATTGGCATTCTTGACGGCAAATTCGAAGGTGGGACCGGCGGCACAGTTTCTGGGTGGAATTCCAGTTTATCCACGCATTTGTCCAGTTCAAGGTTTTGGGTCGACGAAGTTTCGGCAAACGCCACGGCGGGGCCTCGACGTGCGTCAGATCCCGGAATTCACAAGATATCGTCGGGGCTCCGACTGGCTGGTCACCCTGGGCCAGCCGATCCAGCAAACCAAAATCATCAACCC
Organism: Pirellulales bacterium; assembly: GCA_038256795.1. Taxonomy (GTDB): domain Bacteria; phylum Planctomycetota; class Planctomycetia; order Pirellulales; family Pirellulaceae; genus JBBSJZ01. The sequence continues at coordinate 8,156 of JBBSJZ010000140.1, forward strand.
GAAGACGACGACTCCATTGACGCTCGTGACGGCGTGAACGGCGGTCGTGGGCAAGCTCAACCGGTCCAACAGAAATTTCGCGGATCCGTAATTGAATGCGACCGAGAGAATCATCGCCGCCAAGGCGTAACGCTTCGTCGACGACAGATTCGTCCAAGCTTGGATTTGCAGGGATGCAATCCCGGCCAGCGGCGGGATGAGCAGCAGTAAGTCGTAGGCATGATGGTAGATTGAGCTCAAGCACGTCGCCGTGATGATCGCACCGGTGACGCCGGCGAGTCCATCGTCGACGCCGGCCTGGCGACGCCGATGAAGCACGACCATCGCCGGCAAAATCAGGGCCGCCATGATCGCCAAGTGGGCTGCGTCTCCGGGGGTTTGTCCCGACCATTTTGCCAGCACCGCGAACAAGTCCACTCGCGTCCAAGCGTTGACGGGCAACTCGATCGGATCGGCGCGGTGAATCTCCTGGGCCACACCGATCTGGGTGACTATCTCGCTCAGTCCTCTCGCAACGTCGCCACCACCTTCGTTCCATGCCAACCAAAGTCCTGGCACCGCCGCCGCGAAAATTGCCAGCATCGCACCGTAAACCAGCTCACGGAGATTGCCGCGAGCCAACATCAAGAACCCAATCGGCAGAATGTAGGTGGGTTTGAACGACACGAAGACGAGTGCGATCGCACTCAGCCACGGACGCCGTCCAGCCTGGCTGATCGCGACGAACACACCCGCGATCAATTCAAGCGTGAAGTAGCCGCTAAACAAGGTCGCGTGCCCGGCACGGGAATAGACACAAATCACGGCCAATAGGAGCACCACATCGAATCGACGCCCCCAGCCAGCGGCGATCGAACTGTGCACACAGCAAAACCCGATCAGCGCCAGCATGATTCCGAAGTAAGCGACTTCGGCGACTCGGAGCGGCAGCATCGCCAGCGGCGCGTGAACCGCTAGCACCGCGGGAGAGAAAAATGGGATTTGGCGTTCCACCGGATACGCCGTGGGATACTCACCACCGTAGGGGCTGACACCGTCAATCATCGCCAGCGACGGAAAGTAAATCCCGTTGTGAAAGTCACAATAACCCGCATTGCTGCGATCGAAGGGCCCCGGTTCCTGGTAACGACTCATCACCCGTTTCGCCGTCAATCCGATCCCCAGCGTCAGCACGATCGCGAGCACGACCGCCAGCCGAGGTCGGCCGACATGCCAATGTCCATGATGGGGAACGGAGCCAGCAGATTCAAAACGACGGTTAAAAGAAGAGACCATTCCGAGATGCTAGTCAGACCTCCGCCAGGTGGCAACAATCGGGCATTTTCGCTGCGTCCAAAACGCCCCTGGGCAACTCAGTCGCTGCGGTGGAAAGGCAGCGATCTAAACCAATGATCTAATCGCCCCCACCGAAAATCTCTTTCGCCCGCACTCCTTCGCCTCACTTTTTTTCAGTTGATCGGTGTTGTTAACGAGTTGAGTGAGACAGTCATTGGACGAGCATTGGTTGCACGTCGTTAGCGACTGGACGGGACCGGAGTCCACCGCGATGATGGTGACGACGGTGTTCATGATATGTGTTGCGTTGAGTTCGGTAGATGCATCCTGATGAGTGAACGCCCCCCAGCCATCCCCTGCAGGTGATTTGATGATGCGCGAACAATTTCTACGACGGTTGCGGTTCTGGTGTTTGATCGCCGTGGTGATAACGCCGGGGTCATGGTCATTGGCTGCTGACGGAGACCCGGTGGCCCTGAGGAAGTGGCCTGATGGGATGTTGTCCATCGAAACGTTTGGCAATCAGCATCTGGTCCTTTGGCCGTCGAGTGATCCGGTCGTCGCCAAGCAGTTGCCGAGGTTTGCGGATCTTGTTTTGTTTTCCAAGCATCCGCGACAGGAAATCGAAGCTCTTTGCGAGGACGTGACGGTTGTGGTTCCAGAAGAGGGAAGCTCGACCAGCGTCGACCACTCGCTATGCGTGATTGCCAACGCGGGCGATCCGTCGTGGGTCGCGGGTTCAACGCTTCCCGCGGATACCGTTAACTCAGTTCATGTCACGACCGTGGACTTGGGTGGTGCGAAGCAATCGGCCGACGTGACTCCGATCCTGGTGGAGGTGGACGGATTGCGAATGTTGTTCATGCCCAGCCGAGTGTTTCTGCTGGAACCGACGGCGCGGTTGTTACAATCCTTGGAAGGTGTCGGCAAAGTCGACTTGGTGTACCTGGATGGCGAAGCGGCACCGCAGCTACCGCCAACGAGTTTTGCCGCGGCATGGGAAATTCTTGGACCGCGTGTGACCGTGTTGGGTCAATCAGACAACGTTCCCGGCGTGACCACAATCGCGCACAACACATTGGCGATTTCGAAAGCGAACGACGATGGTGAAACGCGACCACTGCTGATTTCACTGAGTGAGACGCCTTGGCCGATGACTGGAGAGCTGGAGGTATTATTCGAAGCGATGGAAGATGCCTGTGATAAGTCGCAGAGGGTGATGACGGGTCTGACAACGAACCAAATGAGCTTCCGACCGAGTAACGGGACTCATTCGCCTCGCTGGAATGCGGAACACATGATGGGACGTCAACTGTTGTTTTTCTCCCAAATCTATCACGAGCAGAACGCGGCGATTCCGGTGCGGGACTGGAATCCCAAACAAATGCCGCGGGACTACGTTGCTGGGCACGAGGATTGGAGTGGAGCGGAAGAGTCCAATCGGATGCAGCAAGTCAGTGCGTTCTCACGCCGCTTCGCATACCTGCTCGATGGCCTCGACTTGGACCAACCGGCGCCCGGCAGCCGCTGGACGCCACGAGCACTGCTCAAGCAAATGGCAAGACATTACGACGAGCACACGGCCAATACCGTCAAGAAATTCGAGCTCGCAGATTGGCCTGCGGAGTAAACCCGTCCGGATAGCGTGGTGGTGGATTGATACTGGAGCTGGACGGGGCGCGGTAGCTGGGCCTCCCTACGAATCCGGTTCGGGCGGTCTTGAGACGGTGACGACGGTGACGACGGCGGAGAAGTGTTGATGAGCGGCTCGGTGAAGGTCATCGTCGAAGAAATTTTCTCGCTGATCCAACAGCGTGTTTCGACGGGTCGAGACCAACCGTCCGAGATTGACCACAGGCTCGCCGGGTTGGACGGCCGGTAGCGTCGTCATGCCGATGATGACACCGTCGAAGGGCGCATCAAGACGATTTTGCTCGCGGTTGAGCAGGTTGCTGTTCGTCGCGATGGGTTGCCCTTTCTTCACCACGTCGCCGGGGGAGACATGGAACTCAAGGAATCCACCCCGCTCAGCACGGATCCACGTACTTCGCTCGATCGTCATCAGTGTTTCACAAAGTTCTGCTTTGCCCCCGAGCATTTTTAGGAAACGCAAGCAGTTCTTGACACCATTGACCATGCAATCGACCACCGACGGCTCGAATTTCCAAACTTCGCCGCCTTCGATGACGATCGTGGGACATCCCGCTTTGGTCGCTTCGCGTCGCAACGAGCCTTCGGGGCCGCCGCCATTGAGCAGAATGCCGATCCCGAAGGCCTGTGCCAGCTGCAGCACTTTAGGGTCGCTGAGATCGCCACGAATGTTCGGAAAGTTTGTGCGACGTACCGCGGCCGTATGCAGATCGATCCCGTAATCACAATCGGTAATCAGCGAATCGAAGATGCGTTTGGCGAATCGATTCGCCATGCTACCTCGAGAGTTTCCGGGGAAGCATCGATTGAGATCGCGACGATCCGGCAGGCACCGCTCGTGCCGTTCGAACCCGAGTACATG
>JBBSJZ010000141.1:0-11876 GCA_038256795.1 Pirellulales bacterium
CCGCTTCGCGGCGCCCGGTCAATTCAGCGATTCGCTGCAACTTGCCGCTTCGCCGCTCTTCGATCGATTGCGCCTCATCCGCAATCTCTTGCAACCTTGCATCCGCGGCTTGACGCTCAGCCGACATGGTTTGACGACGCGTTTCCAGTTCGCGATGCCGGTCGAGTGCCGCGGCGAGGCCGGTTTCAGCCCTGTCAAACTCGAGCGAGAGCGATGCCCAATCGGTCCAAGCTATTTGTGTCCTCAGCTCCTTGAGTCGCTCGGTCGATTGGCGATATCGCTCCGCCTTGCTCGCCTGGCTCTTCAAGCTCTTGAGACGCGCGGCGACCTCGTCGACGATGTCACCAAGTCGCGTCAGGTTCTGCTGCACTCGCGCGAGTCGTCGTTCCGCTTCCACTTTCTTCGCCTTGAAGCGGCTGATGCCGGCCGCCTCCTCGAAGATCGCGCGGCGATCCTTCGGATTCGCCTGCAACATGCGATCGACCTTCCCCTGTTCGATCAAACTGTAGGCGTCAATGCCGATCCCCGTGCCGCGAATCAAATCCTTGACGTCCTTGAGCCGGACGGCTTGGTTGTTGATCAAATACTCGCCCTCACCACTTCGGTAAACCCGGCGGGTGACATGGACCTCGGGAGCGTCGATCGGCAAGGCCCCGGTCGAATTGTCGAAGATAATCGTCGCCTCAGCTGCCGCAGCAGGCCCGCGGGTTTGTGATCCCTTGAAGATCACATCGGACATGTCCTTGCCGCGGAGACTCTTCGCACTCTGTGAACCGAGTACCCACTTGATGGCGTCGACGATGTTGGACTTGCCCGAGCCGTTGGGGCCGACCACCACGGTGATGCCGTCGGGGAAATCAAAGCGAGTCCGATCCGCGAAGCTTTTGAATCCGGCCAGCTCGAGTGCTTTTAGCATGCGACGGGGTTTAGGCTCAGGAACTCTAGCGGCGGCAGGGACTTACGCTCTCGGTGGGCGACGACTATCCAGGGTAAATAAAAGCACCCGCCGGGCCTAGCTCTGTTTCCCGAGAATCGTTGATTTAGCACCGCGAATCGGACTCGAGACCCGGCCGCACCGCCGGCAATCTTTGCCACAAATTAGCGAAGACGGGAGAAATGGAGTGTCTCGCGTTGGGGAATGGGTTCGCCGCTTTGTCGATCACACCGTTCGACATGCTCGCGTATCATGGCGAACGTTAACTCACGAGCACTCCCTCCCGCCCGCCGTCATTCACAAGCCACCATTCGTCACATGCAACCCGTCGCAATCTTTGTCTACGGAACGCTCAAACGCGGCCAGTGTCGAGAGCGTTGCTGGCCGCACGTCGCCGACAGCGTCCGCGTCGGCTGGGTCCGGTCGACCCTATTCACCCGCCACGACTACCCGGCGTTGCGGCCAGGCGATGACCTCGTTCTCGGTGAGCTTTGGAGCTTCGCTGCGGAGCAATTGCCAGCGGTGCTCGATGTGCTCGACGCCGTCGAACAAACGAACCAACCAGGCCTCGAAAATCTTTACGATCGAGTCATCGTCGACGTTTTCGCCGTCGACGGATCGTCACTCGGACAAGCTCACGCGTACCACTACGCGATTGAGCCGACTCGCGATGGTTTTAAACGTGTCGTGGCAGGCGTCGACGGATTCTCCCGCTGGCCTTGAGCTTGATCATTTGGCTCATCCGGCGGCAGCGTGCGCGGAGTCGACGATCGACGTTTTTTGAGCATCGCGGTACTCTTGGACAACAAAGCCACGTGAAAGACTTCTGCGGCCCGGTTAATTAACTGGTTTCAGCCAGTTGTTCGCAACATCATGGCCAACGGCGGCGCCTGACGACAGACCCGCAGTGTTATCGAACGCGAAGTGAATCCCGCCGTAGATTCGACTAACTCCCGCTTCCTCGGCGGCTTCCCAGAGACTGTTGAAGTGACGAGTCGAGATCGTTGTTAGTGGTCGTTGAGTTAGTCCCGTGTGGCCATCCGATCGAGTAGCGAATGACACGTTGTCGCCGAAAATGCTTGTGAGAACCGACGCTCCGGCACCACTAAACGTGCTGTGCCCCGATGTGTAGGTTGGGAACGGCGGTGTGCGCAATAGTGGTTGCCAAGTGGCGTCAGCAACCGTCGCGGCATTGCCGTCGTCATCGGCTTGGCGGATCGCATCAATCGGACGCCAGAAGTCAAAAGCGTATTTTGCATCCCATGCGGCGATGCCGGCATCGGCGAGACCGAGATTCAGAAGAGCGAGAGTTCTTGCTCGCTCCAACGTTGATTGCCCGGATGCGAGACTCAGGTCAGTCGCGATTCGGTTCCAATGTCCAGGAGGTGACGCGGTTCCACCGCCATCGGCCCAGAAGACAGCGATATCCGTTTGATCGGCCGTTCGTTCAGTACTGTCGGTTCGCCCTACACCTAACACCTCATCGACGGCGGCAGCATACTCGGCGGAGTCTAACGCTGGCGGTGCAACCGGGCGAAAGTCAATAACATTCTCGACAGCGAACGGTTTCACCGAACCCCAAAACGGAAGTAGCGGTGGAAGGTAATCTGGCCCCGTTCGATTCCATTCGCCAGGTGAACTACCGCCAGGAGCGTAATTTGATGATTGCGATGAACCGTCGTTTTCTCTCGCACTTAGGACCGAACTCGCAATCAACTTGCCAAACGCGATTCCCTTATCACGTGCGCTGGCGTCAGTGACTTGAGCAAATGACTCGGCTAGCGTCGCTTGCCAAACCGCAAGTTCCCTTGGGGCAGGATAAATCGCCTTTGCAACTTCAAAGGCTGCGGAAGCTGAAGCGGCGATTGGTGAAGCGTCAATGGGTGGCGATTCAACGGCAAGGTACGGTGTGAACTCATTCGTGAAGCTATTCAAAGCGTCAAACATTGCGACGTGGATCATCGCCAAATTCTTTGCAACGATTGGCGGTGACGACGGAACGATTCGACCTTCGTAAGGATCGTCTGACGTTGTGGTCCAGTCACGAACGACATTGAGCGCTGCGGCATTCCAGTCAGCAACATGGTCACCCAGCACAATCTCCTGGGAAACGCTCAATCGGTTCCCGAGAATGTCGGTCGCCGTTAACTCAATCAGATTACGTCCAAAAAACAGACTCGGCGAGAAGCTAAACTCGGAAGCTTGCCCGACCGTCACGTTAGACGTTGCCTGCTTGCCACTGACCTCGTTAAGTTCTTGATCGAGCGCCGTTACGCTCAGTTGAAGAGACGCCTCTTTCGAAACCTGTCCCCGTATCTCAATCGCTGGACTGAGCACCACTCCATTCCCGTTCGGATCGGAGTCCGGTGCGACAGAAAGCGAAAGATTAAGTGTCCCCTGCCCCCGATTAAGTGCGTAGATGACGTCAAGTGCGTCCGCTGCGGAGACTTTCTCATCGGCATTGACATCGTAAAACGGTCCCTCGCTCAAGACCGGTTCCTTCGTCCCGGTCGCAATACCAAAGTCCTCAATCGTGATCGCATTGATCACCATCAACGCATCGAGTGCGCTGACAATCCCAGAATCATCAACGTCGTAGTGATTCAATGGATTTTGAGTGACAGCAAACAAACGTCGGCGTTCCAATCGCTCGAAGAGGATTGGTCGAAAAAGTCTTGTTGAGCGTCTGCTGCGGAGCATGGAAACTTCGTAGTCATAGAGTTTGAGGGTTGGGTTGCACGAGCAATCACCCTGGCAAGGCGGCAGGGATCGTTTACAGGCGATTGCGGCAACCGAAACTTAATCAGGCTCGAAGTCTAGTTTCCAAGTCGTTCTGGAGCAATCGATACGAAATCGTGGACGTCCGGCGCAGATGTCGAAATCAGCCTGTCAGTTTGCGTGTGAAACCGGGCAGTGATTTGCGGGTTGAAACCGGCCGCCGCAGAGCAGGAGCGAATTTGCTTTGCGGGTTCTTCACGCACCATGTGTGCTGAATGAACCCTGCATGGCAAATCATCTCTCAATGGCCATTTTACATGCGATCGCCGCATTTCACCGCAGCGGTCAGTCCACTGGACCGAATGGCAAGACGCGAAGGCGATGGATGCTCCGGCTCGTGCTGAGTCATTCTCGAAAGGCTTACAGCGGAGTCGTCAATCGGCGAGCGGTGGGAGATGGTGTGGACATAGTCAAATCGCAAAATTACCTCCGTCCAATTTTCCGCCCGCGTCCCATTTTCCGCACGTCCATCTGCGACTTTGGGATTCATGGATGTTGCTACAATCGAGCATCTTGGTGGTGGAGGTTGGGTGATCATGTGTTCTCAAACTCGCAGCCACTTTGCTTCGACCTGCTCGAACAGGAGGGCACCCATGCTGAAATTGACGCAATTCATGAAAGATCGCGTCCCCGGCTATCGTCAACTGTTGCGGTTGCCCAAACAACTCTTTGCAATCAGTCCGTTCGCTGGGGACTGCACGCCATCGCGGGTACGATTGTTTGATCCGGGTTCAGGCCGGCCCACGCAGCCGTATCCCCATCGATGGACTTTCAAAGACCCTATTCGGATTCTCGAGTCATATTTTTGGAAGGCGGACGAGGAACAGGGCCCGGGGCGCCACAATCGGTACCTCGATGTGCCGGGTTTTTCGCCGGTGCTGGTGACTCGCGATCCAGGGATGATCCGCGCCATTGCGACTGCGACCGGGGACCGCGAAGGACAATTTGATCGCGACACGCTTCCATCGGTTGGCATCGCTCGAGCAACCGGAACGGACACGTTGCTGTACGCCAACGGTGCGGAATGGAAAAAGCAACGCAAGATCGCCGCCTGCCCATTCGGCAAGACGACGCTGTTTCAGCCCGAGCAGTTTTGCGAGTTTGCCGATACGTTTCGAACAACCGTTGGCGGACGGATCAATGAACTGCGTCAACATTTGGCGACGAGTGGCGCGGAAGCAATTGGCATTCGACTAGAACCGGAGGTCAAAGTCCTGATGTTGGAAATGTTGACCAACAACTTCTTTGGTGCTGAAATCAGCTACAGCGAGTTGCGAGAAAAGTATGTTCCTGCGCTCGAGCGAGTGATTGACCACATTGTTTCCGACACGGTCAAAAATCGGCTGGGGATCCCTTGGCGAAAACTCCCCAGTTTTAGCAATCGAATTGTTCGGGCCAAGGAGGACGACGCGACGTTTGAGGAATTGACCCGGCGAATTCTGGTTCCACGCGGTGAGAAGAAAGCGTTGTGGAAGCAGTTCAATTCCGAAGTACCGGACGCGAAGCTGATCAGCAACCTGAAAGTTTTCTTGGCGGGAGCACTTGAGGCAACGACTTCTTACGCGACTTGGGCGATCTCTCATTTGGCTCGTCACCCTGATGCGCAGGAGAAGGTTTACCAGGAAGTCAAAGACATCGACGTTTACACACCGGAAATTTTGGCCGGCGCAAAGTACTTGCGTGCCGTCTTGGACGAAACGTTGCGGCTGACTCCGTCACTTTACTTCATGCCACGCCGGGCGTCTGCGGACACGTGGGTGACCGCCGCCGATGGTCGAAAGATGTTCATTCCCTGGGGCACGCACCTGCTGCTGGATGTTTGGCATGCCAACCGTCATGAGGACCACTGGGGCTTGGGGGCGACCGGCTATCCAGCGACCGATTTTGAACCCGATCGATGGCGTCATCTGGCCGAGTCCGGCCGCCCCTCCAAAGACACTTTACACTTCGGTTTCGGGCACGGACCGAGAGTGTGCCCCGGCAAGCACCTCGGTGAACTGGAAGTGGGCCTGACCGTGGGCGCATTCGTCAAGAAATTCCGTTTCCAAGCCGACACGAAAGAGAACCCAGCCCGAACAGGCGTTTCGACGAAGCCAGCCGACGGCACGCAAGTCCGCATGTCGCTGCGATGATCGTCAGTCTGTGTTCTCGGCGAACACAACCATCCATCGCGGTGAGGACGGATGGTACCCACTGGAGAATCCTTTACACTTCGGCAAAAGGCAGCTTGGGCGATGGAGCCGTGTTCGAATCCGCTCAATCACTTCTGCCAAAACTTGGCGTATCACCCGAAAGAGACTTGCGTGGATTTACCGGTAATCGTGACAACCATCTTTGGAGCTTTTGTAGTTTTTGGGGGAGTCATGGGCTATGTCAAAGCTCAAAGCAAGGCTTCTTTGATCGCAGGCAGCATCACTGGCGGGCTGCTTCTGCTCTCAGCGTTCCTAATTGCGAGAGGTATCTCCGCAGGGGCGATTTTAGGGATGGTTGTTTCGCTCCTGTTGATCGGTCAGTTTGGTCCTTCGCTGCTGAAGAAATTCAAGGTCATGCCCAATCTGCTGGTGGTCGTCCTTGGATTCATCACCGTCGGCACGCTCGTCTTCAGTTTTTTCAGATAGGTTCCGGGAATCAAAGCGGACCATAGCGTTTGCCGCGGTGAACGCCGAAACTTTGGGTAACGCCAGACGGCCAAAATACTAAAGACTATTCCGCACCTACTTGGGCAACTCGATGCATGGAATCAAACGGAAGTCAGATTGGCCACTGTCGATGAATCCAAGGCCTTTCGAGAAAGTGAGAACATCTCCGAAGTCGGCCACGGGAGCACGCTCGCCTGAGTTGGTTCGGTCTCAGGCATCTGTACCTCCCGGAGGTTGCGATCTACATCATGTAGCGCAGCTTGTCATAAGCCCGGTTTTTCTTCCGATCGTCGTCGATGGCTTCCGTCAGCTCGTCGAAACCGAACATGGTTTTCACGCGGTGCGTGAGCAAAGCGCGGTCGTACGGAACCTTGCCGGAGATCCAGTAGTCGGAGGTGTAAGGGCTAAACTCTGAAAAAGGCTGTGGGCCGAATTCATCGGCTACGTCTGGCAAGCTTCGCCATAGACGCAGGTGCCGGTGGTGCGACGCGATCGCTGCGGGCAGGAGTTCGGGATAGCCATACTGCGCGAGGTCGGCGATAGCGGCCGCGTGGTTGTTGACGTGCACGAGACCTCCGTAACCCTGAACGTGGACTTTCGGATCCTGGTTGATGATCTCCCCGAGTACGGCCTCGACCATCCCCTTCACATCCGTGTAGGGCGGTAACGTTTCATCCACCTCCGGAAGAGTGACCTTATTTCCTATGATTCGGCCCTTCGCATTTCCGTAGTAGCCGCTCCCAGGGTGGGCGTTGTCGAAAAGGCTAATCAGCTTGCGGATGCCGTCGATAATCGACGGGGTCGCCAAATCCGGGCGTTCTTTGAGCGCGTGAATGGCAATGGAGGCGAAAATCACGTTATGCCCCGACTCTCGCGGTGCCTTGATATTCTTTTCGAGAGCCTCCGCGATGCCATCGATCAGGCTTTCGTTGGCTTTCTCCTTGGGAAAGGCTTCAAACAGCTCCGAATCCGTGACCGTCGAGTTCCTCGTCATCTTCGACCCGAATACCGACTCCCCAACTATCACTCGATCGAGATCGCCTGCGATCCCCTTGTAAACTTCGGGCTCGAGATCGGGTCGCTGCCTTCCGATGAAGTAACCAGCTACCAAAGAAGCCCCGAGATGCCCGGACATCGAGCTCATCCGGTGGGCCCTGGCCAGTGCATTGAGGCCTTTCAAGAGGTAGGAATCGTCCAAGGCAATGCCCTCAGCCGATGGTGTTTCCGCGGCGCGAGTGGTCGCTTCTCCGACACCAGGAATGCACAGTCCACCGATGATGCCGGTGGAAATCTTCAAGAACTCGTTCCGATTCATGTGGAGTTGATTGCTCTTATTAAGTTCTATTAGCGGAACCGTATGGGTCGGCAGAATCTAAAGACTGCATGTTCGAAATCGGGATTTTGTCTATCCGCGGGAAAGGAGTGTCTCTCGGATAAGTTGCAATGTCAAATACAATCAAGGGGTTGGACTGGAAAAGGGGTTGGGGGTAGATAACACTTTGAGGTAAAGCCACGGAATCAGTTCTTCGATCGCTTTGGTTTTTCGCAGGTAGCTTGGCAGCACGCTGGGCGAGAAAGTAACCGGCTTCGCAAGGTCAGGATCGTTGTCTCGGACTCGTCCCTGAGTCACGGGGATCACTCCGGCACCTGTAAGGATTCCTCGCTCTGGCAGGCTGCCATTCCTGACAACCAATCGTTTGCCCGCTTCGTCGGTGCGCTCGGCGTGCATGCCAATGAAGGCATCCACTTCGGCGTCGATCGCGGCTCGCAGCATTCGCCTGGCTCCTTCACGGACAATTTCATCGAGTGTACTTCGCTGGTCGAACTGGGTCCGAAAGGAGATCACTTCGGGATCGAGTGCCTCGTCCACTGGCACGGCGTGTTGGTCTGTCTTAGTCTGGGTCATGACGTAACCTTGTGCCCACTTCGGGCGGCTGAGGTGCTGAGATTTCAGCAGGATGCGCCACCTTTTTCGTTCATTCAAGAACACGACTTTCGAGAATACCTCCATTGTCGCTCAATCACACATTGTTGATGATTGCAGTCGCACGACACGTTCGCCAAATTGAGGGATTGATTCGTTCGTTTCGAAGCGATCCTTTGGCGGCCAATCTTTACGCGGTTCAGATTACGACGGCAAGTAGAAAGGCATGGGAGTAAATCCCAGCGGCACGAACAACAAGCTGGCCCAACCCAGAACGATTCGTGTAGTTCCAAGTGACAAATCATCGTTCGTAGTTGGGGGATGCGCAGGTCCCATCCACACCAGCAAGATCAGCATCAGCGTCCATCCCCAGTAACCCGAAAGAACGACCGCCACCGCGGCAGCTAGCAGAAGACCTTTGGCCCCCGCGTGGGCCCGCTGACGCAGCAGGGCGTACAGGACATGTCCACCGTCGAGCTGACCAATCGGAAAAAGATTCAACGCCGTAATAAAGATGCCAACCCAGCCAGCGAAGGCGACCGGATGCAAGAGCACGTCCTGACCCTCTGCCAAAGATCCAAAATTGATGTAGACCAATAGCTTGAACAAGAGTGGCTCGCCGAGCATCAGTCCCGGTTGGCTGTCGGCAATTACCACGACCTCAGACCAATGCAGGCCGAGAACGCAGAACAGCAAGGCGGGCACGAGCCCGACAAGTGGACCCGTAATTCCAATGTCGAACAATGTCCGACGGTTGCCCATGCCGGGCGACATCAAGATCACGGCTCCCATCGTGCCGATGGGACTGAGCGGCATGGGAATAAAGTAAGGCAGGCTGGCAGGCACGCGATACCGACGAGCCTGAAGATAATGCCCCAGCTCGTGTGCCAATAAGGTAAACATCAGGGCCAGGGAAAAAGCTAGACCGCCTGTCAGGTACGTACTGAGGCCGGTGGCAATGAAGAGAACGATCGGCAAAAGCCTGCGCGGTCGAGTTCGTTGCACAGAAGTCTGTGGCTCGAGAGGTTCCGCAACCTCGATTGTTTCGCCTGTTCGAGGAAATGGCGATGGCTGTTCAGATGGCATGCGAACAACTATACCGCGCAGCGGTGATCGCGGTATGCCTCGCCGCCTATTTGCGAACGACACGCTCGCGGCCGATACACGAGCGGTCTCGTTGATGGAGTTCCATAACGGGGTACATTCTTGAGACAGCCAGTGACAGTATCTCGATAGACCTCGATGCGGCGGTTCACCAACGACGTTATTGCGCGGGAATGTACTTGTTGTATTTCTCAGCGTAATCCTCGCGAATTAGCGAGAAGACATCCAACACGATTGAGGCTTCGAGAGCATGTACTCTGTGCGGCACATTTGGCGAAATAAAAACCATCGCTCCCGCTTCAACGATGCGAGTTTCTTCACCAAGCGTGATTTCTAGGCGGCCTTCGATCAGCATGCCTGCCTGTTCGTGAGGATGGTCGTGCAGTGGCTGGCGTAACTCCGACGAGAGTCGATTCTGCGTCAAGCAGTAACAGCCGTGAGCAGCTAAATTTCTTCCCATTTCGCGCTACGTCTATCCGGTGGTATTCAACACATCGATCGGTGAGTCCAAGTTCGATCACTAGGGCGGACGCTGGGGTAAGCAGGAGCGGCTCGATGAGTTCCTGCAGGCCTAGCCTGATGGTTTCTCTCGTGGTTCACTCAGAAGAGCGAACTCGACAAGCGTTGCAAACCATCGATGCGATGGCTCCCTATGTGTTGATAATCGACGAAGTCAAGAAGGCTTTCGTTGGGGCAACCAGTGGCGGCTCCGGCGATAGCGGCGTGTCGTCTCGCATGTTCGGGACGTTTCTCAATTGACTCAATGACCATCCGCCAAGCCTCGCAAATCATTGACGAACTCAAGCGGGAGGCCGAGGTCGGCTAGACGCACCGGTACAACTTTCCTTCAATCCACAAGTTGGAAAAATGGACCAATCAACTCGTCAGAAACTGAACTCAGTCCATAGCGTCGGCAGCCTTGGAGTAGCCGCAATCTTCGCCGCCCTGACGGGCAATCGAGTCGTCTTCATTGTCGTTGCTGGCGTGCTGATCGCTAGCTCGCTCAACAATGGCGAAATACGACCACCACGCATCGGCAAACGCTAGGACTCTGCCCAGCAGATTGAGTCCGAGCCACTTGCCCGGGCGATCAAGGTTGCCGAGAAAGACGATGTTGCACCGCTCGGCAGTCCGTCGTTTGTCGTTGATGCCCGTCATTTATTTGCCGAGTTTCTTTTGCTGTTCGGGACATTCGGAAACAAGGATCTGCTCTTCAATCCCAGTGTCCACGGACAAACGAGCTTTATCCGCTATCATGTACTGTTCTGCACAATTGGAATGGATCCCATCGATTTCGAATGGTGATGGCGTCCAATGGCCGAAGGGGCGGGAAGGCTTCCAGAACATGACGAACCGCTGGGACACAACGACTTGCGATCCGTTGAAGGTCGTGAAAGCGTTGGCATCGAAATCATGAATGCGAATGTTGCTTGCCATCGCGTCCGACGCGTGTGTTATCGTTTGGCAACGCAATGGAGCCCCAGGAATGCTCGCGACAGTGAAGGTGTCAACTCAATCAACGAGATAGAGTTGTTGGCGGATTCCGTGATTTACGCAATCAGCGCACCAATTCTGTGTCCAGTTCCACAGCAGCTGTCTCGATGAAACCACCAGAACAATCAACGCAATGAATGTACTGAAACAACTTTATCGTCCGACGCTGGCCATGTTGACCGACCTGTATCAGCTGACAATGGCATACGGTTACTGGAAACACGGATTGGCCGATCGAGAATCGGTCTTTCACTTGTTCTTTCGAAGCAATCCATTTCAAGGCGGTTACTCGATTGCCTGCGGTTTGCAAACCGCCATCGAATATCTCGAGAACTTTCGATTTGAGCCGGATGATTTGGCGTACTTGTCGTCACTGAACGGAGCGGATTCGAAACCGCTGTTTGAAGATGGGTTCGTCGACTATCTGGGTAAGCTCAAGTTCTCTTGTGACATCGACGCGAGTCCCGAGGGCACAGTCGTCTATCCGCACGAACCTCTGGTACGTGTGATGGGTCCGATTCTGCAATGCCAGCTGATCGAAACGCCGCTATTGAATATCATCAATTTCCAAACGTTGGTCGCCACCAAGGCGGCTCGCGTTTGTCAGGCTGCGGCCGGAGATCGGGTGATCGAGTTTGGGCTGCGTCGCGCACAGGGCATCGACGGCTCGCTATCCGCATCGCGAGCGGCGTTTGTCGGTGGCTGCTCTGGAACATCCAATGTGCTTGCCGGCCAACTGTATGGAATACCGGTCATCGGGACTCATGCCCATAGCTGGGTGATGACATTTCCGAGTGAGCGTGAAGCCTTCGAACTGTACGCCAGCGCGATGCCCAATAATTGTGTCTTTCTCGTTGACACCTACGATACGCTGGACGGTGTTCGCACGGCGGTTGAAATCGCTCGAACACTTCGCGAGTCCGGGCACGAAATGCTTGGGATTCGACTCGACTCGGGTGACTTGGCATGGTTGAGCATCGAGGCACGCAAGATTCTCGATCAA
>JBBSJZ010000142.1:0-11849 GCA_038256795.1 Pirellulales bacterium
CAGTGACTCGGTTTCCCGGCTTCAAAAAATCGCCGCGCAGCATCACGAAGGTCTCACGCGGTTGCTCACGCGACTCGACGGCCAATTGACTCGTGCCGATCGGATGCCCTTGCCACAGCTTTTCGATCGTTTCATTCACGCTGGCGACCTCGCTCGAGGTTGAGTCGCAAGTCGTTCGCCAAACATCAAAGACAGTGGACTGCTCGGTGGGCGATAAGTCATTCCAATCGCGATCGACGAGCGACTCGATCGAGCTCGGCAGGAACGAATCCGCCGGACGGGGATGGTCCGTGACCGAGAATTTGTAACGACCGATGAGGTAGTTTTGGTTATCGTCGGAGTTCCAACCCCCGTGCTTCATCACCAAGCGGAACGACAAGATCATCGGCTCGGTGACCACGAGCGGCGCATCCAGCACGAACACGGCGTGTCGGTTTTGGTTGCGTCGACCGGGTCCATTGTCGGTCGACCAAGCCGTTTGAGTATCGCCATCGATCGCGAACTCAATACCACCGGTAACGCGTCGGTCTTTGGCGGCATCACGTTCGCGATACATCGCTGGCAACGTCGTCTGGGGCGGATTCACGTCCGCGGTGGCGTGAGCAAACGTCAGAACCGTTTTTTTGCCGGGATCACTTTGCGGCGCCGCGCTGACCTCGAACTCCGTCAGCGCCCCGGTGCCATCGACCGAGCGACCGGGGCCGCCGTGGGGCAATTGGGGATGCATCAGCGCGTCCAAGCGTACCGCCGTAATCGTCATCGGCTCGACCCGACATGGAAACGAGTTATCCATCTTGGTCGGCGCGTAACTCTCGCTGACGATCGAGCCATCATCGAGCAAACGAAATTTCTGGCCCTCGAACGGCAAATCGGTCGCGACCACCGTTGTCCAAGCGGGTTGATCCGCCAGCGGACTCCACCACTCGGTGAGACGCGATTGCCAATCGGGCATGCTCACCTTGAGCTCCGACTGGGCGGCCTCGATCGCTTGGCCGAGTGACTCGCGGGCATCCGACTGCTCGGGTGTGTAAACCGTAACGATGGCCTCGTGGAAATCATTGAGCGCGGCGAACATGCTGTAGTATTCGTCGTGCGTGATCGGATCGTACTTGTGCGTGTGGCACTGGGCGCACTGGGTCGTGATGCCGAGGATGGCTTTCCCGATCGCATCCAGACGATCGAACATACCTTCGACGCGGAACTGTTCCGCGTTCGCGCCGCCCTCTTCATTGACCATCGAGTTGCGAAGGAATCCGGTCGCGACGCGTTCGGCTTGGCCAGCACCGGGCAACAGATCGCCAGCAATTTGTTTGACGATGAACTCGTCGTACGGCATATCGCGATTCATCGCCGTGGTCACCCAATCGCGATAAAACCAGACCTCGCGTTGCTTGTCCTTCTCATAGCCATCACTGTCGCTGTAGCGAGCCGCGTCCAACCACCAACGCGCCCAACGCTCGCCAAAGTGTTCGGACTTCATCAATTCATCGACCAAACTTTCAATCGAATGGTCCGCTCGCGAATCACACCACTGATCGAGCTCGCTTGGGCTCGGCGGTAAGCCGACGAGGTCCAGATAAAGACGACGCACGAGCGTCGCGCGATCCGCAGTGGGCGATGGCGTGAGCTGCTGGGCATCGAGACCCTGCAGCACGAAATAATCGATCGGCGTCTTGCACCAGGAAGGCTGACTCACCACGGGAATGCTCGGTCGAGTCGGTGCAACGAATGCCCAATGCTCGTCATAGGCGGCGCCGTCGTTGATCCACGCTTTGAAGCGAGCCACTTCGTCGGCTGTGATCGCTTTCCCCGTCGAGGGCGGCGGCATCATGACGTCGGGGTCCGTCGAGGTGATGCGGGCAATGATCTCGCTGGCCGAGACATCACCGGGGCTGAGCACACCCGCATCGATCGCGGCATCACGCACATCCAAACGCAAGTCGCCTTCGCGGTTGGCTTCATCGGGGCCGTGACAGAGGAAGCACTTATCGGACAGCACCGCGCGAATATCGCGACTGAACTCGACCGGTTCCGCGTCGCTCACTCGTGGGCAAATCGATGCGATCGCGATCGCAAATAATACAAGAGGACAAACCTTCATCGCTGATTATTGCTCCAGCTTCTGAATTTTCCCGAACATGTGCCCGCCCTTGTCACCGTGTTGCCAGGTGCCCGCGTAACGGTCGCCGTGCAGCAGCACCCGAGCCGAGAACGTTCCCATCGCGGGTATCCAAAAATTGTCGAGCGTGATCACGGGCGTGTTACCGGACCAGCGAATCGGCAATTCCAGCGGCAATTCGGAATCGATATCGCCGTACTTGATCCGCGCCGTTAAGCGATACATGTCCGCCTCGGCCAGTTTTTCGCACTTGGAAATTGTGTACTCTTCGGTCTTGGCGGAGTCTTGACCGTCGATCGTGAACTTACCGACGAACTTGCAACCGTTGAGATACTCGGCCAGCCGCGTGGCCTGGTCCGAATCACTCGCCTCGCCGACTGCCGCCGGCGCATCAGCGACGGGTGGAGCGTCTTGAGCTGTGGCGAGCTTGGGGTTGAAGATTCCTCCGCCGAGGAACCAAATCACCGCGACACTGAACACGAAGAAGCGAGACATGGGGGGCCATTTTTCGCGAGAGGAATAACGAGGGGGCTGCGGCGGACATTGTAGCCGAAGTCTCCTTGAGATGCAGGATTATTCGCCGCTCGTCGAAGTACCCGACTCGTGCAGCTGGAACTCATTGGCCTGGAGCGGCAACCCGCCGCGTCAGCGGGGGAAATGCCGAAATCCCTTGTTCACCGGCATGTTAAATTTTCTCAAGCAGCCTGCGATCGTGCCCACGGCGCTAGCGCAGCGCTTCGGCGAACGCCGTTTTGAGTCCCTGCAAAGCCAAGTCGCTCTTGCCCGCATCAATGACCGCGTTCACCTGCAGTTCGCTGGTGCTGATCATTTCGACGTTGATCTTGTCGGCTGACAGGCTGTTGAACAGCAGCGTCGCGACTTGAGTGTGACTTCGCAGCCCGATGCCACTGACCGTTACCTTGGCGATCGAACCGCCGCCCTGCACGTCCCTCATGGAATGTTTTTGGCTGATCCTCTTTGCCACTGCCACCGAGCGTTCCAAATCCGGTCCATCGACCGTGAAGCTGACGCTCGTCGATCCGTCCTCGCCGTCGTAACCCTGGACGATCATGTCGACAAAGATACCTTCTTTGCCGATGGTCTCGAACATGTCCGCCGCGATCCCCGGCTTATCGGGCACACCGTAAAGGGTGACGCGAGCCTGATTACCGGCGACTGAAATGCCCGTCAACGTCAGCGCCTCGAGGGCCGCGTCCTGCAACCGTCGGACCAGGGTTTCGACATCCGCACCATGCTGGCGTGAAGCTTTGATTTGCGTCCAAGATTTCGCATCCTCGGGCGCCTGGTGCAACTCGAACGCCTGATGCACCGCCCGCAGCGCTTCATTCGCTTGGCTTCGCGGCACCAAAGCTGAGATTTTGATTTCGCTCGTCGTGATCATTTGAATGTTCACTCCCGCCGTCGCCAACGCTCGGAACATTCTCGAGGCCACGGCGGTTTGCTGGGCCATGCCGGCCCCGACGACCGAGACTTTGGAGACTTCATCGTCATGCGTCAGCCCATCGGCACCGAGTTCTGGGAGCACGCCGTTCAAGGCGGCCAAGGTCGCTTTGAGTTCGCCGCGCGGGACCGTGAACGAGACATCCGCGCGTCCCTTGCGTCCGACGTTTTGGACCACCATGTCGACCGCAATTTTGCAAGCCGCAATGGCGCTGAAAATCAGCAAGCTCTTGCCGGGGATATCCGGCACCCCGAGCACGGTCACGCGAGCCTCATCACGCGTCATGGCGGCGCCACACACGGAAGCCGTTTGCGACTCCGGTTCGCTGACAATCATCGTGCCTTCGGTGTCCGAGAAACTACTGCGAACGTGAATCGGCACATTGAACTTCTTGGCAAACTCGATGCTGCGGTTGTGCATCACACCCGCGCCGAGGCTCGCTAATTCGAGCATCTCGTCGTACGAGATCACTTGCACCCGGCGAGCTTCTGGCAAGACGCGCGGGTCCGTCGTGTAAACGCCGTCGACATCGGTGTAAATCTCGCACGCATCGGCGCCGAGCACCGCCGCCAGCGCCACCGCCGTCGTATCGCTGCCTCCACGGCCCAGGGTGGTGATATTCAAGTCGTCATCGATGCCTTGGAAACCCGCTGCGATGACGATGTTGCCCTCGTCGAGCAATCGTTCGATTCGCTCGGTCGAGATCGATTGGATGCGTGCTTTGCTGTAGCTACTATCCGTGCGAATGCCGATCTGGCCGCCGGTGAGACTGACCGCTTTGGCACCGAGTTCGTGGATCGCCATCGCCACGAGTGAGACACTGACCTGCTCACCGGTGCTGAGCAACATATCCATCTCTCGCGCCGGTGGATTGTCCGAGATCTTACCCGCTAAATCCAACAGCACATCGGTTTGCTCGCCCATCGCACTGACGACGACGACAACACGATGTCCCTGCCGCTGAGCACGAATCGCTTTGCGAGCCGCCGCGCGGATCTTTTCCACATCCGCGACGCTGGAACCACCAAACTTTTGAACGATCAATGACATGGGAGGAGGGAAGTTAGGAGTTAAAAGTTAAAAGTTAAAAGTTAAAAGTTAGGAGTCTGCATCACGTTCACCTATTTATCGATGAACGCTTTCATCACGTCCCAGCCCTTGTCGAAACGTTTTCCGCTGGCTTGCGCAGCGACTTCGTCGTAGGTCGTCTGCGCATCGGCGGTGATGCCGGTGCCCGCGATGACGAGCGGTACCATACCGTGGCTGTGTTTCTTGGTGCCGCACGGTGTTGGGTGATCCGGGGTGACAAGAATGCGGTACTCGCCGAGCCGCTCCAGGGCTTCGACCAAGGGGGCGACAATGTGTGCATCGATTTGCTGCAAGGCTTCGATCTTCGCATCATGGCGACCTTCATGCGAAGCTTCATCGGGAGCTTCGATGTGAACGCAAACGACGTCGTGTGTTTCGAGCGCCTGCACAGCCGCGTGGCCCTTCGCGGCGTAGTCCGTATCGAGGTAGCCCGTCGCGCCCGCGACTTCGATCCGCGGCCAACCCACGAGTGCGGCGATGCCGCGCAGCAAGTCGACGGCTGTGATCATCACACCCTGCACACCGTGCCGCTCTTTGAATGATGGCAACAGGGGAGCGCCGCCGAGTCCCCACAGCCAAAGATTCGTCGCCGGGCGTTTGCCAGCCGCAATGCGTTTCTCATTGACGGGATGATGTGCGAACAATTCTGCCGACGCGTTCATCAACCGCACCAATAATTCGCTCCCCGGTCCGCGGGGAAAATCGTCGCCGACGTTGTTATCGGTCAGATCGTGGGGAGCACTGCTGCGAGTGTCTTTGGAAAATGGTGCCGGGATCGAGGCGTCGCCACGGTAGATGAGCAAGTTGCGGTAGCTGACGCCGGGCACAAACTCGAATCGCGAGATCAGCTTCTGCTCCGCTTCCGTCCAGTCGCCCCCCTCGATGAGTTGCTGCTGTGCCGCGGCGAGCAATTCTCTTCCCTCATCATTGCTGATGTGGTCGGCGGTGAAGTCGACCATGATCTGGTCTTGGACGGTGACGAGGTTGCAGCGAACGGCCCAGTCATGCTTGCCCAGCGTGATGCCTTGGGCGGCGGCCTCGAGTGGTGCTCGACCCGTGAAGTAAACGTCGGGGTCGTATCCGAGCAGACAGAGGTTCGCGACTTCACTGCCCGCGGGCAGGTGCGCGGGGGTATTGTTCGCCAGGGCGAGCATCCCGCGACGAGCGATCGCGTCCATCGCTGGCAATCGAGCGGCCTGGAGCGGCGTTTTTCCGCCGAGAGCCTCGATGGGCTCATCGGCGCAACCGTCGGGAATGATGATGGCGTATTTCATGATGATTTCACGTTTTGCGGGGGTTTCCAGTCGCAAAGTCTCGCCAAGCACGCCCAAACGCGAAAGGGGGAGGGCCGACGGGAGTCGTCAAAACCGTCGCGACCGGCAATCTCAGCCAGTGATCGCTAAAACCTCGGCCCCCAGCCGATGGCGGTGTTGGTAAATGCTAGCCTCGAAACCATGTTTACAGGGAACCCTTGTCGCTCGCCGCTCAGTCGTCTCAACAATCGACCACGATGCATGGAATCAACCGCTGCTGTCGCTACCGCTTTGAAACCCCATCGACGCATCGTTGAACTCGATGCGTTGCGCGCGTTCGCTGCGCTCAATTTGATCGCATTCCACTTCACCCACGTCTACGAAGTCAAGTTCGGGTTCGTCACACCGCTCGGGTTCGAGTGGCCATTCGGAGCCTACGGGGTGGAGCTATTCTTCATCCTCAGCGGTTATGTCAACAGCATGTCGCTGCTGCGTCGGGGCAAGCCCGTCGATTTCGTCGCCGCGAGACTGATTCGCATCATCCCGATCTTCTTGCTCGTCATCCTCGCCAATGCCGCCGTGCTGACGTTGGCGCCGCACTCGCCGGCGAATGTCACTTGGGGCCAGTGGTTGGCGAACCTCACGCTCATGCCGCGCGTGCTGGGTTACGAGTGCATTGATCCCGTCATGTGGACGCTGCAAATTGAGATGATGTTCTACGCCACCCTCGTGGGTCTGTTCCGACTCGGCGGACTTCGCCGTTACTTCATCGGTTGGGGATCGCTGTTGACGCTTTCGTTGCTGTTTTGTCCGCTGCTCGATAGCGTGCCGGCGGACCTCGCCTCGACGAGCTGGTTCTCGCTCGCCACGGCGCTACGACGACTGTTCCTATTGGATTTCGTCCCGTTGTTCGCCATTGGGTTTTTGCTGTACGCGATTCAAACGAGCGTCGGCTCCCGCTGGAAAAACATCGCCGGCATCGCGGTCGCGGTCGCGGTGTTCCATGCGATCGATCACGGCAAGCACAACCCACTCGCAACACTCTTGATCATCGGCATCGTCGTGATGGCCGCAAAAGGGTTGATCGCGCCGCTGCGATTCAAGCCGCTGGTCTTTGTCAGTACGATTTCGTACTCACTCTACCTGTGCCACAACAATCTTGGCAGCGCGGTCATGCACCACTTCAATCACCTCGGTGTTCCCTCCGTGGTTTGCCTCGCGATCGCCGTGGTGTTCTCATTCGCGGTCGCGACGCTGGTCACGACGCGAATCGAGCAACCGATCACCCGTTGGCTGCGCAGCGAATGGCAACGTCGCACGATCGCTAGTGATGCCCG
This sequence comes from Pirellulales bacterium, assembly GCA_038256795.1. Taxonomy (GTDB): domain Bacteria; phylum Planctomycetota; class Planctomycetia; order Pirellulales; family Pirellulaceae; genus JBBSJZ01. The sequence goes on from JBBSJZ010000142.1 coordinate 7,261, forward strand.
AGTGCAGCCAGCGGTGTAGGCAGATTTCAGCGTGCTTGTTGCTGCAACATTCGGAGCAGGTCGTCGCTCGGTTGAGTGACGGTCATGACTCGGCCGCCGCTTTGCGGACTGAGGCGGTCACGCATGATAACAATGATCTCGGTATCACCCGTCGCCTGGGCCGACGCGGCGGCTGGCTCGAGCGTCATGCCAGCGGGGATGACCGGGTCGCGACTCGCGAGTCGTTCGACTGGGGGAGCCTCGCTGGCGTCACCCTGGTAGAGAGCTTGCAATTTGGCGCGATCGAGTTGCCAATGGACGCTACCGGGACCCGCGTAGATGCCGACATCGCCCTTGTAATCCGCGGCGTTGCAGACGCCGATCAATCGACCTTCAGCGTCGAATAAGCCACCGCCGCTGCGACCATCAATCGGGGCCCCAGCGATTTCAAGATTCGAGACACCGAGGTGTTGGTTGTACTTGTCGATACCCGTGATCCGCGTATCGCGACGCGAGGGATCGTCACCGCGATCACATCCGAAGCTGAACGCGGGCTGGCCGTTTTGCACCTTGATCCCGGCGGGAATCACTTGCACGGGTGCGATGTCCACTTCCGGGCGAATCGCGACGAGGGCGATATCACGATCGGTGGCTTCGTAATCGATGAGCTGGCCAATGACCGTCTTCACTTCACCCGCGATGAACAAATCGACCTCGATTTTACCTTCGCCCTGGGTGTCACGAAACAGGTGCCCGCACGTCAGTACGAGCGATTCTTCGCCGTGCGTATCGATGATCGTCCCAGTACCGGCACCATAACCATGGCCATCAAAAATCCTCAATCGCACGGTCGCGGCCTGAGCACGCTGGACCGCGTCGGCGAGCGACATGCTCGGCATCGCTTCGCTCATCGGGTCAACGCCGCGAGCTTGGGGTCCAGGTTGACGCAATTGGCCTTCGGTGGAACCGAATGGGCTTGCGGTCGCAATCGGCGCGAGCCGAGTTTGTGGAGCGGCGAGATCGGCACGACGCGAGTCGACACCCGTTTGCACGAGCGGACCATGCGGCGAAACATTGAGTGCCTCGCGCAGCTCAGCGGCGGTTCTCGTTCCGACGAGTCGCGTGAGTTCTTGACCACCACTGAACACAATGAAGGTCGGTGTTTGACGAATGCCGTAACGCGACGCGAGTTGGGGTTCGGCGCCAACATCCACGTGCCGGATCGGGACACCCTCCGTTTCGAGTTCCTCGAGAACGGGCTGCATCGCGCGGCAGGGTCCGCAGTGCTCGGAACTAAAATCAATCAGAATTGCATCGGAAGCCAGCGAGGCGGTGCCAGCAAGAGTAGTGATGGCAAACGCGAGCGCGAGCGCCGCAAAAGATTGCGCCTTCATCGGTGACGTCCCTCCATGGACGGTGCGGATCAAAGTCAGACCGGTTCATGAGCGATAGCATCCCGCGATCGAGATCGTGAACCGAGCGGACCGGATCGTGCGTGATTCGCGGGCATCGCGACAAGTGCAATGACCAGCCAGCGGAGCCGAACTTGAGTCTTTTTTCAGTTTCACGACGAGATTGTTGAGATTGGTCCCCAACGCACGTGTCGACCACTCGGGTGATCGGTCCCGATCGCCGAACCCCATTCCCGTCGTCGAAATTCACGGTGACCGCTACAATCCGGGCAAAGACATCTCCAGCAACTCGGATTTTATTCAGCAATGACGCGTCGAATTCTTGTGACCAGTGCTCTTCCCTATGCCAACGGCCCGATCCATATCGGTCACTTGGTCGAGTACATCCAAACCGACATTTGGGTCCGTTTCCAGCGTTTGATGGGCAACCGCTGTGTGTACGTCTGTGCCGACGATACGCACGGCACCGCGATCATGATTCGCGCCCGCAACGAAGGCCGAACGGAGGAGTCGCTGATCGCGGACATGAATCTCGCGCACCAGCGTGATTTTGCCGGCTTTGGAATCGAGTTCGACAACTACGGCAGCACGCATAGCGATGCCAACCGCGAGCTGTGCGGCGAGTTTTGGAAAGCGATGCGATCCGCCGATATGATCGCCGAACGCATGATCGAGCAGCTTTACGATCCGGAGGCCAACACGTTTCTCGCGGACCGGTTCGTTCGCGGCACGTGTCCGAATTGCAAAGCGGCGAACCAGCCCGGCGACAATTGTGGCAAGTGCGGCCACACCTACGGCCCCGCCGAATTGATCGACCCGGTGAGCACGCTCAGCGGGGCGACGCCGGTGATGAAGGAAGCCAAGCATCTATTCATCGAGCTCGAAAAACAGCATGAGTTTCTCGCCAACTGGGTGACGACGAGCGGCGCGTTGCAGAGCGAAACCGCAAACTACTTGAAGGGGCACTTCCTCTCCGATGAACTGCGGGACTGGGACGTCAGTCGACCGGCGCCCTATTTTGGCTTCGAGATTCCCGACGCCCCCGGCAACTTCTGGTACGTCTGGTTCGACGCGCCGATCGGCTACATCGCGAGCACCCAGCAGTGGTGTGACGCACACGGCGAGTCGCTCGCCGATTGGTGGCAAAGCGACGAGTGCGAAATCCATCACTTCATCGGCAAGGACATCACGTACTTCCACACCCTGTTCTGGCCGGGCATGCTCAACACCGCCGGTTACTCGCTACCGACCAAGGTCCACATTCACGGCTTCCTCACGGTCGCGGGCGAGAAGATGAGCAAATCCGTGGGGACGCTCATCTCGGCGGAGAAGTATCTCGAGCATTGCGACCCGCATCACTTGCGATACTTCTACGCCACGAAGCTCAATCCGCACGTCGAGGACATCGATCTGGGATTGACCGAGTTTGTCGACAAGGTCAACGCCGACTTGGTCGGCAAGGTCGTCAACCTCGCCAGCCGTGTTGGCAAGTTCGCTTCGGCGTGTGGGTTGAGCGAGACCTATCCCGATGACGGTGGTCGATTCCAAGCGGCGGCGGCGAAGGGGGACGAAATCGCGGCGGCTTACGAAGCCGGCGACTTCTCGCGAGCGACACGGATGATCATGGAGATTGCCGACGCCTCCAACCCCTACGTGGAACACGCCAAGCCGTGGGAGCTTAAAAAAGATCCTGGCCGATTGAACGAACTGCGTGATGTTTGCACCGTCGCCCTGAACCTGTTCCGCCAACTCGCGATCTACCTTGCACCCGTGCTACCCAAGCTGGCCGACGATTGCGGCGAGCTGCTCGGTGACCCGATCGTGTCATGGTCGCAAAGCCAAACTCCCTTGCTCGGTCGCCCGGTGGCACCGTTTCAACGCATGATGGACCGTATCCAACCCGAGAATTTAGAACGCATGATTGACGAAAGTAAAAGCGAAGCCGAAGTCGCCACGGGCCCCACGACTGGCCCCACGTACACCGACAGCGATCAACCGCTCCGGGACGAACCGCTCGCCGCTGAGATCACGATTGAGGACTTCGCCAAGGTGGACCTCCGCGTCGCCCGCGTGCTCAGCGCCGAGCACGTTCCCGAAGCCAACAAATTACTCAAACTCACGCTCAGCCTCGGGGGACCCGAGACGCGTCAAGTTTTTGCCGGCATCAAGGCCGCTTACGAACCGGAGCAACTCGTCGGTCGCTTGGTCGTGATGGTCGCGAATTTGCAACCGCGAAAGATGCGATTCGGCATGAGCGAAGGCATGGTCACCGCCGCAGGTCCTGGGGGCGCCGAAGTCTTTATCCTCGGCGTTGATGATGGCGCGCAACCCGGCCAACGCGTTCACTAGCGGGCGGTCATTGGACTCGCTTGACGCTGCAATCTCGTGATGCCAGTGATCGCCAGGATCGCGAGAACTTGCAGCGATGCGAAGGTGAGCGGCGACCAACCGCTGACGCGGGCTAAAACCGAGCGAGCGACGGCGGGCTCCTCAGCAGCTTGCCGATCCAGCAGTGATTGAATGGAATCGTTCGTGCGGATTCCACTCGCGGTTTCCGCCCATGTGTTGATGTGTTCCCAACCACGCGTGGTTCGTCGCCAGCCCACCGGCGGTACCGGATTCAACCCCGACTCGATGCCTGGCGTAGCGAGCGAGATCGGCTCGAATGACGCCGTCCGTGCTTGCGCGACCTCGTCACGCTTGGTCGCGCTGGCATTGGCAAGAAAGCTCACCATCAACATCACCACGGTGAGCCGAACGGTGTGTCCCAGCCGATGGCGCATCCAACGAAGGTCCTGCGGCGATAAATAAAGGATTTCCATGCCAGGATGGCAATGCACGTCGCGGACCGACGATCCGGCACGATCCCGGAAGCATCTCGGTAAGTGATGGTCCGCAATCGGGTTGCGATCGCCCCAGGCAATGTGCGGTCGGGTCCGGTCGGGTGCGGTGAGGTGCCAATGCAACACTCGGATGTTTCCGCAGAACACCCACCGTTGAGCGGATGAAACAACCGCTCCGGAACATACTGAACCGCATAATCGGCAAACTCATCGCACCGCACTCGAGAACCTTGGCAAGGTTGCAGCGAAGTTACCGCTGCTCGGCCTTTATTCGGCCTAGATTTCCATTGCTAATCGATCCACCGCTTGGGTGGTCCACGCTGATCGCGTGCGACACCGGGCGAGGCACCCTCCA
>JBBSJZ010000143.1:0-11820 GCA_038256795.1 Pirellulales bacterium
ACGATCGCGGAGATTGAGATTGCAGAGTAGACATCGGGTGTGATCGAGTGAAAGTACCTGCTGCTTCCAGCAGGCGGGCACACTAGCGTTCGCTTGACGAAACCATGATAGACCGTTGGCAGACAAGTGTAGGGCATCTCTCCTGAAAGAACATCTTCGAGCCATTTGCGGGCTGGTCGCACCTCAACACCCGTCCGCATGGGCACTTCGAGGTAGCCGTGCTGTCCACCCCGAAATCCTGGCCAGTTATATTGCGCAAATGACGAACGAACCGCGTCGACGTTCAATGTCTCGGCAATCGCGCATACATCCTGGAGGCAATTAGGAAGGAGCCCATCGTCGTCACCAATGAAGGAAACCCATTCGCCATTGGCTTTTGAAAGTGCAAATTCGAAGTTCTCCGACATCCCGAGGCGGCGGTCCGTTCTGAAATAACGTAGGCGTGAATCGTTAATGCTCGACATTAACTCTACTGTTCGATCCACACTGCAGTTGTCGCTGACAATCAATTCTAAGTTTGTGAAACTTTGAGAAAGCACAGTGTCAATCGATGACCGCAGTGTATCACATCTATCACGCGTTGGAATAATGACAGAAAATTTTGGCGAGCGATTCATATGCAATGCATCGTTTATCGATCTTTAGCGGCAGCTATAGATACAAGGATTGTAGAGATAAGAACGATTTCGCGAGTTCTCGGTGCTTCATTGCGAACGTGGTTCTCGACTAACTTTTGAAGCTTCACGCGTTCGTTTTAGGTAGCCATCGGGAGCCACTGAGATCAGTAGTTTGTTATCGATCTGCTTATCGATTTCGAACTCCCGGTGCGTTTCAAGATACTTGTGTACCGCAGTCTTAGGATTGTTTCCTGGGCCCCAGTCGCGGTCGGGAAACATCTCGGCCGGTAGGTCTTCGACGATCGTGTCGAAGACGACGCAGTAGTTCCCGGGGGTGACGAGGGGAGCGTAAGCGTTGAGTTCAGCTAGAACATGTTCGTGGGTGTGGTTGGAGTCGAGGCAAACGAGAATCGTGTTGTGGTTCTTGGCGAACGCATGGACCTGCTCGATGGTCTCTCGTTCAATCGACGAACCCTGGATCATCGTGATGCGATTGGCCATCGGATGCGACTCGATCGCTTCACGGTTGTGCTCGCGGATATCGATATCGACCCCCAACACCTTTCTCGTGGGCTTGCTGGGATCGAGTACGATGCCTTGTTCTGCGCATTCACAGTATTCAAGCATCGCCAGCATTGCAGCACTCATGATAAGGGAGCCACCGTGAGCGATTCCAGTCTCGATGATCAGGTCCGGCTTGACTTTCCAGATTAGCTCCTGCATCGCCACTATGTCTTGCGGATACTGGATAATTGGCCGGCCAAGAAACGAGAAATTGTATGAGTAGTTATAGGGCAATGTACTCTTAAGCCAATCAAGCGATTGCTTTTGAAGCTCTTTTGCATTGGCTAGTTGCTCAATGTTTCGCGCAACCTCGATCTCAAATTCTTCTGTCTTGTTCATTGAATTATTTCGGGTTAGTCTTGCAGGAGTAGTTTAACGCTGAAATAGGCTTTGCAGGAATGCCTACGACTGTGGCCCCGGGCGGTACGTCTCTGGTCACGACTGCGCCCGCGCCAATGATACTGTCGGCCCCCAGAGTAATCCGAGGCAGGATGGTCGCTCCCGCGCCGACGAACACTCTGTCTGATATTGTCACTTCACCTGCGACAGTCGCACCGGGAGCAATGTGCGAGCCTTGTCCAATAACTGTGTCATGATCGACTGATGAATTTGTATTAATGATTGAGAAGTCTTCGATTCTTGCACCACTACAAACTGAAGCCATCGCTAGAATTTGGCACCCACTGCCGATGGACGCATCGGTTGCAACAAACGCGGTACGATGTTTAATTGTGATGGGGGTCAAGCCTAGCTTTGTTAATCGGTGGCTGATCGCAATTCGATCTCGTCCATTCGCACCACCTATCGCGACACAATAGGAGAGTGTGTCGAGTTGACTCTCCAGCCACGCAGAAAGCTCCAGCTCGTTTCTAAACAGGGGGACATTGTGGCGGGAAGAGCTGACGTCTGGGTTTCGGTCGACTAATGCAACTAGTACGGCGTGATTCTCAGCAAAGGCTTCGAGCACCACACGGCACTGCCCTGTCGCCCCCCAAACTACGACGTTCTTCTCTAACATGACTTTTGAGTACTTGCTTTGACTATCTCAGAAACGAAGTGAATGTCTTCTTTTGTTATGCCAAAAGCGGATGGCAGGTTTACGGAGCGCTGAGAAATGGAGTAACTCCGCTCGACTGAGTGCCGCTTTTCAAAGTGACCCGTGCTACTTAGCGGCCAGAAAAAAACACGAGCATCGGCATTTACTCCTTTAAGTGACGTCATCACGTGCTGACGCTGCGTCTCACCCATGCCTTCATTCATAAATTCTGCATTCACCATCCAGTATCCCGGTTGCTCTTTGGCGGTTATCGCTGGATTTAATTTCACATCTGCACCTTCCAAGGACATCGCATATTCCGTGTAGATTTCTAACTTTCCTGCGATCAATTCATTAATACGTTCAATCTGAGCGCACCCGATCGCCGCTTGAACATTTGACATCTTGTACTTGTAGCCGATCATATCTGGCCAGAATTGCTTGGTTTGTCCTCTCGCACGGCCATGATTGCTGAGCGTTAGAACGAACTCGTAAAGATCACTGTCGTTGGTGACGAACATCCCACCTTCACCGGTTGTCATCGTCTTTGTGCCGTGGAATGAAAATGTTCCAAATGTTCCCATGCTTCCTGCTCGCTTTCCGTCATAGACCGAGCCTATCGCTTCTGCGGCGTCTTCGATTACAGGCAGGTCGTACCGCCTACCAATATCCAGTAACGCATCCATATCACAAAGATTGCCGTAGAGATGGACGGCAATTATTGCTCGTGTTCTATCAGTGATCGCCTCTTCGACACGACTTGGATCGATGCACCAAGAGCCTGGTAAAATATCAACTAATACTGGTGTTCCGCCCAGATACGTTATTGGTGCTGCAGACGCAATCCAGTTGATATCGGCAAGAATTACTTCATCGCCAGGCTTTATCCCGAGTGCAGCGAGTCCCATGTGGATCGCACCGGTGCAACTGGAAGTTGCAATGGCGTACTTGACACCAAGATGCTTACGAAACGATTCTTCGAATCGCGTTATGTATTCGTAACATCGTTCGCCCCAGCCATTGGTCGCAGCATCCGTTACGTACTGAACTTCCAGCTCTGTGATCGACGGCTTGGTGTAATGGATTTTTTGCACGAGATTTTACGGCGAAAGTAATGCAAGTTCAGGAATTGCCGTCGCGAAAATTCCGCCCCAACTTGCTACATCCGAATTGGACGAAGTGACTTCCTTAGCAATGTTCCATGGCAAAATGAGCACCGTCATTGGCTGGTGACTTTCAAGTTGCGATGGAGCGACGATCGGAATGTGGCTTCCAGGCAGGAAGTTTCCTTGCTTGGAAGGGGCGGCGTCGCAGACAAAGGGGATCAGATCGCTACGGACGCCAGCGTAGTTCAATAGTGTATTGCCCTTGGCGGCGGCACCGTAACCGGCGACAAGTTTACCATCTCGCTTCTGTTTGAGTAGGAACTCAAGCAATCCATTTTTGCAGTCGTCCACACGCGGCTGAAATCCGGCGTAGTAGTCCGCAGTCGCCATCCCTGCTGACCGTTCGCGTTTTAGCAGTTCGGCGACTTTGGCGGTTTCGCTATGATGGCTGTCGCGGTGAGATGCGAAAATTCGGAGTGATCCGCCATGCGTGGATAGTTCTTCAACATCGAAAATACGCAGTCCGAGTTTTTCGAAAAGTTGACAGGCCGCGTTAAACGAGAAATACGAATAGTGCTCGTGGTAAATCGTGTCGAATTGCAATCCCTCGATCAGTCGCTTTAAGTGCGGGAACTCGAACGTCGCTACGCCATCAGGTTTTAACAGCTTGACAACTCCACCAACGAAGTCGAGTAGGTCCGGAACATGTGCCAAGACGTTATTGCCGAGTATCAAGTCAGCTTGACAACGGTCTTTGACAAATTGGTCTGCGAAGTCACAACCGAAAAACTCTTCGATCGATTCGATATTCTTGGCTCGGGCGGCGGTGGCGGTCGACGCGGTGGGTTCTACTCCGACACAGGGAATGCCAGCTTGATTGACGAATTGTAGTAGGTAGCCGTCGTTGGATGCGATCTCGACTACGAGACTTTCCCCATCAAGTTTGAAGCGTGGAATCACCATTGCGACATATTGACGGGCGTGCTCGACCCACGTCGACGAAACCGAAGAGAAGTACGCATAAGTGTCCGTGAACAATTCACTAGCCGATGCGTGGGCCGGAAGTTGGACAAGCCAGCAGTTCTCACAGACGAACGCGTGTAGCGGGTACGTGACTTCGGGCAGTTCCAATTGCTCCTTGGTCAGGTAGGCGTTCGAGGGCGGTTGGTGCCCCAGGTTCACAAATGAACGGGTCACTTCAGAACAGCAGATACGGCATTTGATGGACAGGATAGTTCTTCGTTACTTTTTCGCGTTGCCTGGCTTGCTTCTCAACAAGCGGAATTGTTCAGCGAGTTCCGTGACGGAAGTTTCCGTCCACTGGCTTTCACGCCAGTGTGTGTAGTCGAAGGGATCTCGCGGCATCGGCGTGAGGAAACGTTCCGATTCGACCAGGCCAAGCTGGTTTCGAAGCAGATTCATTCCATCCCGCCGCAGTTCGTAATCTTTTTTCACTTCTTTCGGTCTCCGTACTGCTTCAAAAAATCAATCGGATCGACGACTTGCATCGGTCGATCGACAATCGATGTACGCAAAATTCCGTGATCGGTCGTTAAGAAAACGTCAGCCTCAGCGTCGACCGCAGCTGCGAGATGGAGAGCGTCCATTGCCTTGAAGCCGCAGCTAGCAAGCGACAGCGCGATTAGCTCGATTAACTCGCTCGTGTCTGGATCCATTTCCGCGAGTTCTTTCCAGGCCGCCACGGCCTGCTGTCGATCGGGATACGGATTCACAGCATTTTCTAGGTCCAGGATCGCTGATCAAACCAGTGAGTGCAGGCCGCTGCGAATCGATTCTTGAACCGCCAATTTCGCTTCCGTTTGCAACCGTATGAGTAGCTGAGATGGTCATCGAAGGGGCGATTGAAACAGCAGAGATCTAGGTATAGGCGAATGATTCAGCTCAGCAAACCGTTAGCTTGATCATTTTTTGACCGATCGAATGCTTCTCGCTGGTCGAAGATCTGCACCCCTTGAAATCCGGTTTTGATCAACGTGTGGCTGCGGTCGCGTGTCGACGCATCAGTGATGGGCAGCGGCCACTGGATCGCGATCGCCGGATCGTCGAAGCGAACGCCGCCTTCGGCTTGTTTGCAGTAATCTGCAGTGTGGAGATAGAGCAATTCCGAATCGGGCTCGAGGACTTGGAACCCGTGAGCACAACCCTCTGGAATCACGATCATCGACTTATTGCGATCGGATAACTCGAGCGCGTGCCACTTCAAAAAAGTTGAAGAATTGCGTCGTAGATCCACGGTCACATCCCAAACCCGACCTCTCACGCAGCGGATCAATTTCATCTCCGCGTGGGGTTGATGTTGAAAGTGCATGCCGCGGACTGCACCAATCGATTTTGTCAGCGAGTGATTGATTTGACGAACATGTCGATTACCCATGACCTTGCTCAATTCGGTCATGCAAAAACATCGCGAGAACTCGCCGCGATGATCGCCTACCGATTCCGTGGTGATATGAACAACGCCTTGGATGGTAGTCGATTGGATGTTCATGGTGTCGGAGAAGCATTCTCCAAAGTTTCCGGCGAGTCCTTACCCGTCCAGCTACGGTTCAAGGTGCGAGCGTATTCAATGAACTCATTTAATTGATTGAGGGAATCAACGTGTCTGCTTTCAAGGTATGCACGGTACCACTGGGCGGTCTGTGCTATCGATTCGTTCAGATCCCAAACAGGTTTCCATTCCAGTAGCTGGTTGGCACGTGTGCAATCCAGTTGCAGAAGAGTCGCTTCGTGGGGCTGGGTCACGTCGGTTTGGCACCACTGCAGATCCATCCAATGTTGTTGCATCTTAGTGAGCACACTTTCAACGCAGCAATTTCCCTCGGGCCCAGGACCGAAATTCCAAGCGTTTGCAAAGCTAGATTCGCCCTGAAGTAGTCTTTGGCCGAGTTGAAGGTAGCCGGCAAGGCAATCCAGGACGTGTTGCCAAGGTCGTGTGGCGAGCGGCGAACGAATTTCAAGAGCGGTATTGGTGAAAACTGCACGGGCAGCATCGGGAATCAGTCGGTCGATTGACCAATCACCTCCACCTATAACATTTCCGGCTCGAGCTGATGCTAACAACGCCGAGGCTTCGGTGGAGAAGAATGATTTGCGGTAACTCTCGACGACCATTTCAGAGCCGGCCTTGGAGGCACTGTAAGGGTCATGACCGCCCAGCGGATCGGACTCCCGATATCCCCAGAGTTGTTCTTGATTTCGATAGCACTTGTCTGTTGTCACCGCCACGACGGCGCGTACCGAGGGTGCCCGACGACACGCGTCAAGTACGTTGGCGGTGCCCATCACGTTAGTCGACCATGTCTCCAGCGGATTCGCGTAAGATGGACGGACCAGCGGTTGGGCGGCAAGATGAAACACGATTTCCGGCTGAGCAGCTTCGAGCACCGCTTCGACGATCGCTAAATCTCGAATGTCACCATGTGTTGTCTGCATATCAAGTTGAAGTAGGTCCCAATGACTCGGCTCGGTGCTTGGTGGTAACGCCAGTCCGGTGACTTGGGCTCCGAGACGCGAAAGCCACAGGGAAAGCCAGCTGCCTTTGAATCCAGTATGGCCGGTTACCAGTACGTTTCGGCTCTGGTAAATATCCTGGAACAATCCCGTTAACTGTTTTGCCGAACGGCTCATGCCCAAGTTTTCCAGGGAGCCCGGTCAGTGGTCCACAATTCCTCTAGCAAGGTCTTTTCCCGCAAAGTATCCATCGGCTGCCAGAAGCCCAAGTGTTTGAATGCTTTGAGCTGTCCATCACGAGCCAACTGCTGCAGCGGCTCACCTTCCCAACTCGAATGGTCATTTCGGATCAAATCTAAACAACGCGGTGACAAGATGAAAAAAACGCCATTGATCAGACCGCCATCGCCGGGCGGCTTTTCGGAAAAACCTTCTACCGTGTCATCGTTTAGTTTCAGTGCTCCGTAGCGACCCGGTGGCTGGACGGCGGTTACCGTGGCCAGCTTTCCGTGAGCTTGGTGGAATACAATCTGTTTGGTGATATCAACATCCGATAGCCCGTCACCGTACGTGAAGCAGAAAGCTTCTTCCAGGTGTACGTATTCGGCAATCCTTTTCAATCGACCGCCGGTGAGAGTGGTTTCGCCGGTATCGACCAGGGTGACCTTCCAGGGTTCGGCTTTGCGATGATGGACCTGCATCTCGTTGAAGTGCATGTCAAATGTCACGTCGGACATGTGCAGGAAGTAATTGGCGAAATACTCCTTGATAATATAGCCCTTGTATCCACAGCAGATTACGAACTCGTTCACGCCATGCATCGAGTAATGCTTCATGATGTGCCAAAGAATCGGTTTACCACCAATTTCGATCATGGGCTTGGGTTTGAGTTGGGACTCCTCACTGATGCGAGTACCCATTCCACCGGCCAGGATGACTGCTTTCATTGATTTAGCCATCGACCTTCTCCAAAATCTTGGAGCTACTGGAAGGTTGAATCTCCCAATCCAACTTGGGTCGAACCACGCCAGGGATTGGACCTGCGTAGCCGAAACGCGGCGCCTCGCAGATGTCCTGGCTTTGCGGTTCCGTCAGGTTAATCGTTAATGCATCCCGCTCATAAAAACAGACTTCGATTCCATTGTGTGAAGCTGTGAGTGCGGCACCAATGAAATACGCTCCATTGTTAAGCAAATTCGCTGGAATTGTACACGATGCGGTGTAGTCGCCTGGGATCTTCGCCGAATCTAGTCGGTCGGAAGTGCAAAAGACGTATTGGCCCCTTTCATCAAGCACATGAAAGTTTGGATAGGGAGCAATGGGAGCTGGAAGTAGTAAACGGTATTCCATGACGATTCGAATCCTCTGATCAATCCGAAATGACGTACATTGAACCCCTTGGGTATTCTCAGCCCAGACACGCAGTAATCGGCCTTGATGGTTACCCACGTGTCGTCCAGATTGGAAGTCCGTCAATGATTTGGAACCGGACAGGTGTTGTAGTATCGTGTCCGACGAACTGCCGTCGGCAACGACTCGACCAGATTCGAGAAGTATGGCGCGGGTGCATAAAGAAGCGATGCTTCCCATATTGTGACTAACGAGAAGGACCGTTCGGCCATCGGCACCCACGTCACGCATTTTTCCTAAGCATTTCTTTTGAAAGTCGGCGTCACCTACCGCCAGGACTTCGTCGACAACAAGGATCTCAGGATCGAGGTGAGCAGCAACCGCAAACGCCAATCGCACATACATGCCGCTGCTGTAGCGTTTGACTGGAGTGTCAAGAAACTTTTTGACCTCTGCGAAATCAACGATCTCGTCGAATTTGCGTTTGATTTCGGCACGAGACATGCCAAGGATCGCCCCGTTCAGGAAAATATTTTCACGGCCTGTCAGTTCGGGATGGAAACCAGTCCCCACCTCCAGCAGACTGGCAACCCGGCCTCGCAAAGTGACTTTTCCTTGAGAAGGTTCCGTGATTCGTGAGAGAATTTTGAGCAGCGTGCTTTTGCCTGCTCCGTTGCGACCGATGATCCCGACGACTTCGCCTTCATTGACGTCAAAGTTCACATCTTTCAGCGCCCAAAACTCTTCGACTTCATCTCCCTGGATGATTTGGCGCCCGTGAGCCATGTCGAGAGCCTTGCGGCCAAAGTTCTTGACTGTTCGGCCAATGACATCACGCAGCGCCGTGTAGCGTTCAGCATGTGCAGACTGGTGCCCGACAAGGTAGGACTTGCCAAGGTTTTTAACGGAAATGATGGGGGAGGACATGAAGAATTGAGTCTAGTTGCTAGTTGCTAGTTGCTAGTTGCTAGTTGCTAGTTGCTAGTTGCTTAGATTAGATCCGCGAAGGATTTTTCCATCTTGCGGAACTGGCGGATGCCGAACCAGAGGAAGAAGGCCGTGACGGCCATGCTGGCTGCGAAGCCGGGCCAGTAAATGCTGCTCTCGCCGAGGATGCACCAGCGAAAGCCATCGATGACGCCCACAACGGGATTCAGTGAATACAGCAACCGCCACTTTTCGGGGATCACACTGCTACTGAACCCGACCGGAGAAACGTACAAGCCGAACTGCACAATGAAGGGGATGATGTAGCGAAAGTCACGATACTTGACATTGAGCGCGGTGATCCACAGCGACGGACCGAGACTGGCTAGAAAGGCGAGGGCGACAAAAACGGGCAGCAACACGATTTGCCAACCGGGTAGCCAGGCGTACCAGATCATCATTAGCACGAGCAAACTGAAACTGATTAAGAAATCGATGAATGCGACCACGACCGTCGACGCTGGCACGATCAGCCGCGGGAAGTAAACCTTCGATATTAGGTTCGCGTTGGCGACCAGGCTATTGGACGCTTCGGCGAGGGCTGTTGAGAAGAAAGTCCAAGGCAACATCCCGGCGAAGACGAGCAGGGCGTAGGGGGCGGTGCCGTCGGTGGGCAGCTTGGCGATTTGGCCGAAGACGACCGTGAAGACGATCATCGTCAGGAACGGTCTGATCAGTGCCCAGGCGACACCAATGACCGTTTGCTTGTAGCGGACGGAGACATCCCGCCAGGCGAGGACTTGGAACAACTCGCGATATCGCCAAAGATCGGCCCAGTAGTGCTTTTCGGCACGACCGGCTTCGAGGACGAGCTCGTAGCCGACTGTGACTTCTCGGCCAGCATTTGCGGGTGCTTCGATGGAAGGTGCGGAAGACAATGTATTTAGTTTTTCGATTCGATCAGCGTCGTTGACGCGAGAGACTGGGAAGGCTGGCTTCGGCCTCGGCTGGCGAGCGATACAAGACGCTTGGCTCGGCGCGGACTTCGTCCACTTGGGTGACAGGCGAGTTTTTTCAGAATTAAAAAACGTCACGCCGCGGGTGAGTTACTGCTTGGTGCTCGCGAAGGCAATCGCCGCTCTTCGGTTAGCTTGCTTGTTGGACCGTGGCGGGGCAAGTGGGATCGGAAGCGAATCGGGATGGATTAGCGAGGGCTTGGGGACTGGGATGATTTTGGGGAATGGGGAGTTCGATGGGTGGGATTGAACCACGAAAAGTTCGAAGGACACGGAAAAGGAGGGAGGTAATCTCTAGCAGGGGGTGTTGCGGTTTGGCTAGCGGCCTAATTGATATCGATGCGGTTTCTCACAACTGTGGATGGTGAACTCGTAATGGCCATCGGCAGCAAGTCCCACCACGTAGGGGGCACAGGATTTGTGCTTGTCCCAGCGCGTCCGTCAGCCCGTCGTAAGTGAGGTAGAGAACCTGGGTGGTCACGGGTGTCGGATCGAGTTGGTCGAGGTTTTGCGTGCGGAATTGACGGGTGATGACGCTGCAAATGTTGCCGTTCGCGACTATGTGGACAAGTGACGGACAGGCCCCTCACCCTAGCCCTCTCCTCAATCGAAGCGATGGGGCGAGGGGACAAGATGGGAACTGGCTGTTCTCTGCACGCGGCGTGGGGAACAAGTGGAGAAGTGGCAATTGAAATTTTGATTGAGTGGTTGAACTGGTTGGTTCAAATCGATGCAGGGAAATCTGTGCAGATCGTCGATTGGGTTTTCGGTTGCTCTTGGTCACTGGCGCAGTAGAAAAGGAAGCTGCCGTCCAAATCGCAGATCCACACTTCCTCGGCTCCGGCTTCGAAGTAGAGCGATCGCTTGTTCTGCATCTCCGAGTGTGTATTGCACGGTGAGAGCACTTCGACACAGATTTCGGGGGCGATTTCGCAAGCTGATTGGCCATCGACTTTGGAGAATCGTTCCAGCGAGTACCAGCCCACGTCGGCCGCTTTGACTCCGTCGAGCGTGGAAATCGGGCATTCGGGAAGTGAGACTCCGCCGAGTAGTCGATCCAGCAAGATCGTGATTCGACCCTGCCGGTTGCTATGGCCGACCGATGGTGGTGGCGACATCAAGATTTGTCCGAGTGCGTTGGTTTCAATGCGAAACGGCAACTCCGTCAGGCGACGATCGGCTAGCACCTCGTTCCAACGTGCTCGATTGATTTCGAGTTGCTCGCTACGCGGTGGTAATTGGATGATGAGTTGCATGGTTGTGGAGCTGTTACCTTTCATGTGTCATCGGCAACGTTTTACGATAACGGGTATCGCGAGCTTCGACTCCTCAGAAATTGCCAAAATCCGTGAGGATCACAGTACCAAAAAGCCTCATGATCGGTGTGGATGGTAACAGGCCCCTCACCCTAACCCTCTCCCCATCGGAGCGATGGGGCGAGGGGACGAGAAGAGAACAGGGGCTGGGCTGTCAAATCTTTGGTATTGACGCCCCAATCGAGTACGCGATTTTTCTTCCACGGAAATTCGACGAAACAAACGAATCTCCCCTCTCCCCCGCGTTTTCGCGGGGGAGAGGGGTCGGGGGTGAGGGGGAGAAATGCACTGGATTACGCGCTGAGTCCAATGCCGTTTAACCCAAACCCCCCCACCCCCAACCCCCAAAAGGGCGAGGGGGGCCCCGATATTTTTTTTATTTAAACAGAGGTATAAAAATAAACCAAAAAAAAAAAC
>JBBSJZ010000144.1:0-11815 GCA_038256795.1 Pirellulales bacterium
GTTCATGGCTTCGCCAGCCGCTGGGGCCGAATGGATTGGCGGCAATCGTTCGACGAGCATGGCGGCTGAAACTGGGCAGCCCTACTTCGGCGACTATCCGCCGGACTTTTTTGACTTCATCGTCATCGACGAATGCCATCGAGGCGGCGCGAACGACGAAAGCAATTGGCGCGGCATTCTGGAATACTTCGCGCCGGCCGTGCAACTCGGTCTGACCGCCACGCCCAAGCGCAAGGACAACGTCGACACCTACCGCTACTTCGGCGAGCCGGTGTTCATCTACTCGCTCAAAGATGGCATCAACGATGGCTTTCTGACGCCGTTCAAGGTCAAGCAGATTCAAACGACGCTCGATGAGTACGTCTATACGTCGGACGACACGGTTATCGAGGGCGAGATTGAGGCGGGCAAGCGATACGAGGAAGCCGACTTCAATAAGATCATCGAGATCAAGCAGCGCGAGGCGCACCGCGTGAAGTTGTTCATGGAGCAAATCGACCAGCGCGAAAAGACGCTCGTGTTTTGTGCCACGCAAGACCACGCCCTGGCCGTTCGCGACCTGATCAATCAGATCAAGAAGAGCAAAGAGCCCGATTATTGCGTTCGTGTGACGGCTAATGACGGAGAGTTGGGGGAAAAGCAACTCCGTCTTTTCCAGGACAACGAAAAGTCGATTCCCACGATTCTGACCACCTCGCAAAAACTGTCGACTGGCGTGGACGCTCGCAACATCCGCAACATCGTGCTGATGCGGCCGATCAATTCGATCATCGAGTTCAAGCAGATCATCGGACGCGGCACGCGGCTGTACGACGGCAAGGATTATTTCACGATCTACGATTTCGTGAAGGCGCACCAGCATTTCAGCGATCCCGAATGGGACGGCGAACCGCTGGATCCAGAAGATTGCCCGAAGTGTGGACAACGCCCCTGCATTTGCGAGACGGCAGAACCGAAGCCTTGCCCTGAATGTGGACAGCGTCCGTGTGTCTGTGAGAAGGAATCACGCCCGAAGAAAGCCAAGGTAAAACTCGCTGATGGCAAAGAGCGGACGATTCAGCACATGATGATGACCAGCTTCTGGCATCCAGACGGCACGCCGATGTCGGCGCAGCAGTTCATGGAATTGCTGTTCGGCAAGTTGCCCGAGTTCTTCAAGGACGAAGCCGAACTGCGGGCGCTATGGAGCGTCCCCGACACCCGCGCCAAGCTGCTGGCCGGCCTGGCCGAGAATGGATTCGGACTTGAGCAGATGACCGAGATGCAGCGGATCATCGACGCCGAGAAGAGTGACCTGTTCGACGTGCTCGCCTATGTGGCCTATGCGATGCCGACATTAACTCGCGAGCAGCGGGCGACGAATGCGAAGGTCGAGATCAACGCCCACTTCGGCACCAAGCAACAAGCGTTCATCGACTTCGTGCTGTCGCATTACGTGAGCGAGGGCGTGCAGGAACTGGATCAAGACAAGCTGACGCCACTATTGCGGCTGAAGTACAACAACTCCATCGCGGACGCCTTGGCAGACCTCGGAAGGCCTGAAGAAATCGGCAAACTGTTTGCCGGCTTCCAGCAGTACTTGTATCAGGGTGCTGCGTAGATTCGGGTACCATCCGTTTTGTTTAAAAGCCGTGGTGCAGTGCAATCGGCATCCAGCGGGCTTGGTCGGTCGCCCCATCGGCCAAGCCCGCTTATGTTCAACCAGCCAGGAAGGTGAGTCATGACCAACGCCGAAACACTTCGCTCGATGCTCGAAGCCATCGCCGTCATTCCCGCCAAGGTGGATATTCACATCGCACCGATTTACACGCTGGGAGTGATCTTGCTCGCCGACGACCGCGACGAAGCGTCGTTGCCGATCATGAACGCGATTGCTAGCCAGTATGGCGAGGTGTTCGTGATGGACTCGGTGGGCGGCACAGCAAGCGGCAGGGAACTGGCTGGCTGTTTGGTCCGTCCACATGACGAAACGAATTTGAAAGGCACAGCGGACGCGTTGCGAATGTCCTACGTGCTGGCGATTCAAGCGGGAGCCGATGAGCAGCCCGATGTTGGTATCTGAGTCGTTGATATCGAATGCCGCTGGTGACAGCTTTCTTGAGTTCCGGCGTTGTTGACCTTCGTGCCGTAGTCAACTGTTTTGCCAGAAATGCCGAAAGCAGCACCGGCTTTGTCGCGAGCTTGGCCACTGTCGGACAGTTCAGGTAATTTTTCCTTGTCTGCACCGGGTTGGTTTCCGACTCTGGCCTTCTGCCGTTCCTTCGCCTGGCGGTCGTAAATGCCTTTTGCCTTCGCAGCCGACATTGCTTTCTCGCCAGGGTTCAAGTTACGACGGTGAAGGTTCAGCGACAACACATAAGCCACCGGGTCGTCAGTGGCTTGTGGCATCGTGGCCGTTGGGGCCTGGGATGGGCAGCGGGCGATACGCGATCACGTATGACGAGTTCATATTGTTATGCGAGTCTCGGCCATCGTTGAAGAAGCTGCTGGTGGAATCGCGGCCAAGGGGGAAGCGGGGCGGTGATCGCCAAAGCGATGCGGCAAAGGAAAAGCTAAAAACCAATGGTGACAATGTAAACAATGGTCCCAAGTCACAGAAAGGTAACGCCCGAGCATACCTCGAAGACCGTCTATCCCGCGACTTTCCGAAGCACTGGCAGGACTACATCGACGGCAAATTCAAGTCAGCACGACAAGCCGCTATCGCTGCGGGATTGGTGTTCAATCTCCATCTGTTCCCCGCTCACAAAAATCTTTTCGCAATTCGCATAGTTATCGTGTTGACATAGTTACCGTGCGTCGATATCATTAGGGAGTTGAGTTTGATTCACCTTCCCGCACAGGACCGAAAACGATGAACGCCACCCGCCCACGCCCACGAGTTTATTTCTTCCGCGATGGCATCGAGTTGACTTGCCACTTCGCCAACGGTCTACCGCTCATGGGATTCGGTTGCTTCACCGGCAAAGTCGGCAACGTTCTTTGCTTCGATTCGGTTGCGGTTCGCACGACCCGCGACCAAGACTTGACCGAGATGCACTTCGACGGAAAGCCAGTCATGGTCAAGGTTTGGTCACCCGAAACGAAGGCTACTTGGTTTGCTCTGGCCAGTGTTGCAACGGTCGATCGAGTGAACGCCCAGCAGCTCGAAAAGGCTGGCAAGTAGCCGACGAGCCGAAACAATCACCCACGCCCGATGACGCGGAAACGCTCACCGGGCTTTTCTCATTGGAGCATCGAAACATCATGGCAAAGAAGAAATCAGCCAAGCGTGATCATCGTTCTCGCATCGACGTGTCGGATTACGGCATCGACCTGGAAGCGATCATCGACGAGATTCGACCACACCTGGCTGGCACTCACGCCGAAATAGCCCAGCGAGCCGGGGGCATGACAGCGGGCACCGTATCGAATGCGTTGAACGGATCAGCGAAACCATCGTTGGGAACCGTGGCGGCACTCGCCCGAGCCGCTGGCGGGAGTGTCGAAGTGACGTTCGTTCCGGCGGTCATCGCCGGTGGAAATCCGAAGAGTCGCAAGCCATGAGCGATACCATCGACTTGTTCTTCTTGGACTTGTCAGTAACGCGAGAGGGAGACGTGTACTTGGTGTCTGAAGATGGTGCTGAAGCATCAATTCGTAGATCCCGCTCCGGCGATGCCGTCTATCTGATGAAGATCAGAACGAGCCCTAATCAACGCGGCAAGGGTTTCGCGTCGGCGATTCTTTGCAGCATTTGCGAAGCAGCGGACCAGCATGGGGTAACGCTTTTCTTGGAGGTTGAGCGACAAGACGACAGCGGACTTACGGAATCTGAACTTGCGGACTGGTACTGGCGATTTGGCTTTCGCGGTGTCGCTACCGAAATGATCCGTGAACCGAAGAATTGATATTCAGCATGGAAGTTGACCTTACGTGTCACGGCCGTCAGCGACAACCTCCCGAATCAACTCAGGGAGTAACGGGCAATGCTCGAGTTCGAAGTTTGCGAGGATGCCGTAGGCGAAGTGGCCCGCGTCACGGATCGCGGTCAATGGCGACGATGGGTCACAACGAAAACGCTTTGGCAGGGTTACGCTGCTTTTCAGTAGAGTCGAACCAGGAGTATGCCAAATTGCGAGGATTGTTGCATGCGCCAACTGGGGGGGATACAATCCGGACGCTTCTCGGTGATCCCCACCAGTAAATTTCTATTCAAAGGCCAAACAACATGATTCGAATCCCGACATATATTTTTCTGATTCTCACTTCATTCTCGTGCCAAGCCGGCGTAATACTTGACACCAGCTACACAGCAGCTGAAGGATTCGCCAATGCACCCCTGGCTAACAACGTTAACTGGACCGGAGGAGCCCAAGTCGCGGTACGGCCAGGAACAACAGGATTTGTTACCAACGGTGCAATCAGGACCTCCGCACCGACCTACTTTAGGACTGGGATGCTTGCACCGGGCGACACTTTCCGAGTTGGCGACCAGATCTCGATTTCTACTCAGGTTCAATTCACAGTTGTCGGAGGAGGATTTGCTCAGGAACTCGCACGATTTGGTTTCTCTGGTCAGCTTGTCACGTCTGGTTCTCCCACGCCACTGGAGCAAGGGTTTGGCGTCGTATGGGACAGTGGTCTGAGTCAGGATCTCGGTGATAGTGGAACCGTCCGCTTCTTTCCGGATTTCAACGATTACGTTCTTGTCGACGATATTCGGCCTGTGAATGTCAATAATTCTTTCTCGATCCTTGGAAAGTACGTAGGACTCGATATGCCCAATGGCGATAGTCGGTCAAATCCGTTTGAGATTCAGTACACAGCAGAGAAAGTAGGGGCGACTCAGTGGGACGTGGTCTCGCTCCTTATACAGGACAAGGTCACCATGGCGAATTTTTACTATGACCTAAATGTTCAGCCGCTTCAGTCATTTGATTTTAGCCGATCAAATGCTTTTTTTGGCCAGCGAATCAACGTTCAAGGTCGTAGCAGTAGTGCGAATATCGTGACCAGCGAGTTTGTCTCCGTAAACTTTGATCATGCTGTACCCGAGCCATCAACCGTTTGGTTGGCATTAATGGGCTTGGTGATGCTTGTTCCGCGAGCCTTCAATCGAGTGCGAGATTTGTGTACGCAGCGACAGTTCAGTGTCGTATAGTCGATGATCAACCCAGGCGAACCAGTTTGGCCTAATCTGATGCAGCGGTCGATTTCGTTACGCTGAATGCTTTGCTATATCGAGGAATGCAGGGGCGGACGCGTCAAAATCCGAGGGGCACTATGGATCGTCACAACCCGCCCCTACTTGCGCTCGCTTTTCGTTCAGGCAAGTGGTTGCTGCGAGTGAAGATCCTGGATGTGAGAATGCTCAACGGCATTCGCTGGAAGCCGATGAAATGAACGATCCCAACGACATCCCCGGCATCATCGCAGCGCGTCCCGGCAGATTGCCGATGAATGCACCCAGGGTGATCGCGAATTCATCCGCACTTACGCCGACGCCGAAACCGATCGGCTGACCGACTCCGACGACTTGAGCGGCCTGATCATCGCATAGGCGTTCGCGATCTTCCGTGGTGAAGACTTCGATACCGCTGGGCGTCCCCGTGGCTCGAATTGGTGATGGGCGACAACATCGCCGTGACTTCGTAACATGACATCCAGCCAGCGGGATCAGCAATTCGCTATTCACTGGCTGGCAATCTTCTCGCACGGGGCGGTGCGTTTTCTCTCACTAATGAGTCAAAGCGTGATCAGACTTCCAGAGCGTTCCGAGTGTGCTGACTTCGATGTTGCTGAAAAGCTGACCAAGCAGGAAGCCGCATTGCTGCGAGTCCGGCTTATCGAAGCCACCGGGCTGATCGACGACGGAGCCACCGAGGGCGAAGCGTCACTACTAGCAGGAATCGACGTTACCCAGCACGATAGGCCACTACGAGTCGGCTACGTCCCTTCGCCAGCCACAATAGCGGCAGAGTGCGAGCGTGTCCGGTCGACGTGGACAGAGCAGGAACGCAAGCACCGTTGGCGGCGGGAGGGCGAGACGGCCTGGGAATTGACGGTGGTGAAGACGAGCGAGCTTGTGAATTGAACTTACCTGCCAGCGTTTTCATAGGAGCTGGCCGTGGTGAATTAGGCGGAACTGGGATCAGTCAGAAGACGTCTTGGACGAGATCGCTCACATCGTGGGAAGAGCCAAGAGGCTTGGAACGATTGCTGCTTGTGCAGGAATGCTAGCCAACAGCACTAAGTTAAAGACCGTCGTCGCGTCATCTCGTCTTGCTTGATTTTCCTCGACCTAGCAAAGCAGAAACCGCATCGAGGACACTGGCCGGGACTAATCCCGGAAGGCATGGGATTTCCGAATACCATGTGACTTTGTTGAAAGTCTCGCAATTCTCCAATCCCGCAATGAGGACAAAGATCGTCAAGCAACTCCAGTGGAAGAAATCTACACCTGACAAGACGTTCTATGTTCCACAAGTACGCGAGTATTCCAGATGGAGTCGCCCACCGATCCGCTGCCTTATGGCGAATAGAATTCTCGAAAATGTGATGCAAATGAAAAGTCATTGGCGATTTCGGAAAAAGCGTCGCCATCGACTTTTCACAGAAAACAGGTGATTCTCGAGCGAATGCGAGCTGTCCAGTAACCGCCGACCAGATAAGTTTTCCGACTGAGTAAATGTCCGCAGCAATAGTCGCCGACGAGTCCGAGCCAGATTCGCATTCAGGCGACATGTAGTTCGGCGTGCCAATGCCTTCGTCCGTCAATGTAATGCGTTCACCGTTTTGATCCTGACATATTCCAAAGTCAATGACTACGGGAACGCCATCGTCCTTGATAATGACGTTGGCTGGGCTGAGGTCACGATGGATCAACCCGCTGCTTGACCATGCTTCCATGGCGGAAACCAGATTCCGAAATAGTTCAATAGTCGTTTCAACATCCGAATAAAATGGATTGTGCTTCTTTTCTCCTTTGACGATTCGTTTGAGAGTCCTTCCCTCGACAGTTTCCATGACAAAGTAATGGAATCCAGAGTCAGTCTCCGAACGATCGACTATTCGAACAATTGACGGATGCTCGAGCTTAGACAGTGCTTCTACCTCGCGATTGAAACGCTCATACGCTTGTCGCGGTTTTCCTGGGCGGAGCGGCTTCAAAGCATAGTTGCCGCTGAATTCGCCAGTCGAATCAGTTACTTCAAGGACGTCGCCCTGCCCACCTGACCCAAGTGTTCTCCCTGTAGAGTGCCATCGAAAATTTGGGGGCAGCTTCAATTGATCTCCCTAGACGTAACAAGCGACTACCGGTTGGGATTTTCCATTCGTCAAAAGTACCGCGAAAACGCACCTTTCCGCAAGACGCCGTAACAAGCCTTGCGAACCACCTGGATGTTGAGATAAGCTGGCAAAACGCCGGGGAAAATGCTGAAAACTGGACCGGGGAAAATAATTTTGACATCGTGGAGGTCACAGATTCGAGTTCTGTATCGCCCATTTCTTGATAACCCTAAGTGCTTTTCACCAAGGCACTTAGGGTTTTTTCATTGCTGTAAAGCCGTGCGTAAAAATAGGTTTTCAGCCTTGTGTAAAATTCTGCCTCCGAATCGGTGGAACAGGATGCAAAAAATGGCGGTTCAAGAGTGGTTCCGAGTATTAGATTGACGCCAAAATTTCTGCGACTGACGCCGAAGGAAGCTTCGAAGTTAGTGCCGCTCAACAGCTCCAAGCGTCTTGGCATCTCGATTGAGGATCGATTCACTGCTGGCGGAACTTGCTTCATCGAGCAGCAACAGAGTAATCTCATCTCGGCTCAAGTCCGATGGCTTGAACGCATCGCACGCTCGCCCTTTGAAATCCGCACCGACCTAATCTGTCCTCGGTAGTAGTGCAGCAGCTTGTCTTGCCCCGCATTCCCAATGACGAATTTGGTGGAGCCGCCACCCAACGAGCCAGCAGCGGTCGCTACCCGTTTTCCGTTGAGGTTGAGCCGAGTCTCGGTTTCGGCGAAGACTGCTGCGACGTGCGACCAAACTCCCGACACGACGGCTGCATTGGAATTGACCATTCCCTCGATGTGTTCAACTGAGAGCAGCGATCCGCAAAGTGCAATAAGCCATTCGATGACCTGATGCAATTCTTCTTTGGTTCTCCACTTTCGTAACATAATGTGGGTACACCGAACTAAAGGTCATTTGCGCTATTCATTCATCATGGATTTTCGAGTTGCTCATGCTGTTTCCCTTGTCGGATTGCACGGCAATCTGCTGTACAAAACGAGATTAAGCTCCACTGGCAAAAGCCCCATCAGAATCGCACGCCGGCGAGGTCAGCAACTTCAAATCGTATCCTCGCTCTGAATCGTTGCCTTGGAAGGCAAACCAACTTGCCACTGGGCAAAAGCTTGGCGGGCAGCACGGGTGCATCGGCGATGTCCGGTAACAAGAGGGGATCCTCACGCAACACAGTTGACATGTAGATAGTTCACGCGTAATGTATCTGGCAGCAAGGAAACACGCATGTCCAAGAACCGACTTCAAAACGAACTGAAAAAAAAACGACCGTTCGATTCGCCGCAGCAGGAAGCACTCCTCAATATCCTGCGAACCAATGACCAGTTTCAGAATCGTTTTGGACGTTTGTTTCGTGAATTCGATCTCACGCCTTCCCAGTACAACGTGTTGCGAATTCTTCGAGGCGAGGGCAAGCCGATGCCTTGCCAGGAGATTGGCGAACGCATGATTCAGGTCGTCCCCGCGATGACGGGGCTGCTGGATCGATTGGAGACCCAGGGACACATTCGACGGGAAAGATGTACCGAGGATCGTCGAGTCGTCTACATCGAGCTAACCGACTCTGCAAAGGAACTGCTGCAGCGAATGGACGCCCCGGTGAACGAACTCCACCAGCAGTTATTAGGGCATCTCTCACCCACGGAGACGAAACAACTCAGTCGTTTGTTGGAAAAGGCACGTCTGAGTGTTCAGGGTAAACCACCCTAGCTTTTTTTTAAGCCGTTACATTGCACATCAACTATTTACACGTAACACAACTCGAAAAGCTTGATCATGACATTCACGGGAAAAGTAGCATTGATAACCGGTGGGACATCGGGGATCGGTAAAGAAACTGCGATTCAACTTGCACAAGCGGGTGCCAAGGTGGCCATCGCTGGACGACGACTCGAAGAGGGCAATGCCGTCGCCAGTGAGATCAGATCTGCGGGGGGCGAGGTGATCTTCATTCAGACCGACGTGACGAAGGAAGATCAGGTCAAGCATCTCATTGATGAAACGGTGAAACACTTCGGTCGCTTGGACATCGCCTTCAACAATGCCGGAATCGAACAAACCGGACCGATCACCGAAGTCACTGAAGATGACTATCGAAAGGTCTTCGACATCAACGTACTGGGTGTGTTTCTCAGCCAGAAATATGAGATTCCGGCGATGCTCGCATCGGGCGGCGGTTCCATCATCAACACGTCCAGTGTTGTTGGACACATCGCTATGCCGGGTGCAAGCGTTTACATCGCTTCCAAGCACGCAGTCGAGGGCATCACCAAAACGACGGCTCTCGAAATGGCGGGTCAAGGGATTCGGGTCAATGCCGTAGCTCCAGGTGCCATCGCCACAGACATGATTGATCGATTTGCGGGTGAAGAGGGTTCAGACAATCGCCAATGGCTTGAATCACAACATCCAATGGGCAGGTTGGGATTGTCCAAGGAAGTTGCAGCCGCCGTGCTGTATTTGGCTTCGGACGCAGCTTCGTTTACCACTGGAATTTCATTGCCCGTGGACGGTGGTTATCTCGCAAAGTAATCGCCAACTTTTTTAGGTCTCTGCTTGATCGTTCGTCTTGAAGGGTTCAGATCATGATTCAAGTTCGCAAAGCCAATGATCGAGGTCACGCCGACCACGGCTGGCTCAACACGTACCACACATTTTCATTTTCAAGCTACCAAGACCCCAAGCACATGCGGTTTCGGTCGCTGAGAGTGATGAATGAAGATGTCGTTGCACCGGGGCAAGGATTTGGAACACATCCCCACCACGACATGGAGATCGTGACTTACGTCCTCGAAGGAGCCTTGGAACACCGAGACTCGATGGGCAATGGTGAAGTCCTGCGACCGGGAGAGTTTCAACGCATGACCGCAGGCACGGGGATCACGCACAGCGAGTTCAATCCGTCCGAGAGCGAGTCAGTTCATCTGTACCAGATTTGGCTGCTGCCAGAACGCAAAGGGATCGAGCCGAGTTACGAGCAAAAGCGATTCTCTGATGAAGAGCGGCAGAACCAATTGCGAATGGTTGCTTCCAGGGATGCCGAACAGGGTTCGCTGTTGATTCACCAAGACGCTCGCATCTTCTTGTCAAAGATCGATGCGGGAGAAGAAGTAAAGCATGAGCTTTTGGAGAACCGACATGCTTGGCTGCAAGTTCTGCGGGGAACCGTTTCACTCAACGGCACCGAACTTGGCACGAGCGACGGCGTGGCCGTGAGCGACGAAAGATCGTTGACCATCCAGGCAAGCACCGATGCCGAGATCATGCTGTTCGATTTGGCGTAGTCCAGAACGTTTCCAATCTCTTGATGCCCAAAACCTCAACTTCAAGGTCAAAAATCATGCAAGCCGCCGCATCGCTATTAGCCCGAATCATGATCGCAACCATCTTCTTGATGAGTGCTGTCGGTAACAAGATTCCCAAGTTTGATTCAGTCGCCTAGTACATGGGGGCGGAAGGTGTTCCCCTGACACAAGTTGCTCTTGTCGGGTCGATTGTGTTTCTGATTGTTGGCAGTGTGTCGGTGATCGCTGTCGGTTGGCCAGGAACTGGTGCATCCAGTGGATTGCCCGCTTCGCTAGTGAGCCATTCTCTCTCGTCCGGTTGCTTCTTTGATGAAGGGACTTCAATGGCTTCGCCTATGTCAAGTAATCGAGCATCGATGCAGCCGCACGTCGTCAGTGAAAAGTGGCCGTGTCGCAGTGCGACTTCGGCAATTTGCGGGGTGGCTTCCGCCATCAATCGATGAGCACTGAGACTGTGCCTGAGAGCAAGGACGTGTGGAGGCGGCCAAGTTCGATCGAATCGCCAACTTTGATCTTTGAACGGAATCGCACTCGGTCGTTCATCGTCGCTACAGTGTGCTTGCTTGCCGGCGACGCGACTACCGATCCACCTCTAATTTGACGAGATTCGACTTTTTGCCAACCCGTCGACTTTTGACGATAACTCGTGCCCAACCCAGGTAGCGATGGTTTAAGATTAACCGCCTCACTCGATAGTTATTCGTTGAACTTTAACACGATGAAACACGGAAAGAGCCAGGACGAGAATGGCGGACAAGTTGAAACATTCTGATCAACACTCGATGCCATCTGCCGTCCAGAAGGCCAGCGTCTTATGGGTGGACGACGCTTCGGGCGGCCTTGTTTCGCTACGGGCCATTCTCCGCGACTCCGGTATTGATATCGTGGCGGCCCACTCGAGCGAGGAGGCCCTTGAGCGGCTCACGGCTGAGGAGTTCGCCGTCGTCATGCTCGACGTTCGGATGCCCGGGTTGAGCGGGTTTGACACGGCCAAACGGATACGCTCTGACGTCCGTTCGCAGCATCCGCCCATCATCTTCGTGACTGCCGACGACATCAGCAGGGAACAGCTTGAGAAGGGATACGAACTGGGAGCGGTCGATTTCTTCATCGAGCCACTATCGCCGGTCGTTGTCCAGGCCAAGGTCCGGGGCTTCGTGCGTCTACTGCAAGAGAAGCAGACGGCGAGGCATGAAGCCGACCAACTGCGTCTGCTTGTCCAGGGGA